>CALMWI010000334.1 GCA_937873545.1 uncultured bacterium
ATTGTTTCCTCACTTTAACTTAATTAATCTTAAACTAATAATTATTCATGCTTTTACTTTTGCCTATATTTATGATTCCATATTTAACGAAAGACATAATAATTATTATTATTTTAAAATGCAAGATGTTTCTACTAATTATACCGTATTACTTATTTATCTTGAAGTTCGCCCAGTAGTACGGGTGCGGATTGAAATAGGTTCTGACATCGCGTTTGGCCTTTGATAAGGCGCTGATCCTGTCGTCACCGGATGCTGTGTATCTGAAATATCTTTTCATGAGCACTGAAGCTGCGAGATCGTCCGTTCTCCATTTGCTTGATATGACGGTTTCTGCGCCTGAAAGCCCGAACGCGTAAGAAAGATCGAAATTCGCGAAGTAGTCTTCGCCGGTCTTTCCGCCTGTGTCGCAGCCTGAAAGGATTATTTCCTTGTTTTCTGCATTGAGCCCGATTATCTCGCTCCATTCGAGCCTGCCGTCATTGGATTCGTCTGCCGACAGCTGGATGTAGCTTGATCTGCCTGATGTTCTGACTGAATCTTTGCTTATTACAAAGCTGTGGACGGGAAGGTGGAGCATGCCGTACTTGTTTAATCCGTCATTTTTGAAAAGCGATTCGGTGGCTTTTTTATCACCGGTCATAGCTGCGGTCTTGTTGATCCTTGATAGTGCCGAATATTCCCTTTCCGCGTAAACCAGTTCGCTTTCTGCCGTAAAAGGATTTACGAATGACAGGCTCTTTGAGATCTGGGTTGCGCCTGAGCTGAAATCTGCTTTTGCGAGATCATTTACCTCGGCTATATTGAATTTATCGATCAGAAATTTCTGCCCGTCATAGAGTACTTCGAACGGATAGTTTTTCAGAATTCCGTCTGTGTAAATATAAAGATTATTTACGCCTGATAGTTCATCTGCGAGTTCTTTCGTGAAGACTGTCTGGTAAGCTTTATTTGCAAATGCTGTGAAATCGCTTTTAGTTTCTATCCTGGAAGGAAGCTCGGCTATTTCTTTATTTATGCCGAACATAAATGTCTTGAGGCTGTTTTTCTTTAGTGTCAGGATATATGATGATCCGCCGTAGGGCAAAAACATTAGGACGGCTGATGCGTCGTCCAGCCTGTTCTGAATATCTTTCAATGGTTCTGTGCTTATTTCATTCATGAATTTTTCATTTTTCATGCTGAAATATTTAAGATCGTTCGCAGTGAAAAGATTATCCCTTTCAACAATCAGCGATATCGCTTTATCAGTCTGAAGGCTCTTTACAAGAAGATTTAACCGTTTTGAATAACTTGATCTTACAGTCCATTCCTGATCTTCAGGGAACTGATTTTCGTTCTCTTCCGATATCTTTATAGCTTTTTTTGAAAGTTTCTCAAGAGTTTCGAGCGCGCGGACAGGCTGATCTTTTTCATAAACTTCGGAAAGTTTATATGCCGATTCAAGATATACATCGCCGAAACCGAATTTGTCTGCCGATTCGAGGCTTCTATTCGCATAAACTTCACAGCTGTCATATTTAAGCTTTGAAAAGTATGATTCGCTTATACGGTATAACGACCTTGCCCTGAAATATTCGTCGCTTCCTGTTACAGCTAGCTTCAGACTCCTTTGATAGCAGGATAAAGCGCTGTCGGGATTATTTACATTCTTCAGATAGATCTCACCTTTATAGAATTCGGCGGAGATCCTGGCTTTGATATTGCCTGTCTCGCCTGCCAGTCTCATGCTGATGTCGAGATTCTTCTGAGCCGCCGGGATGTTCCCTGAAAGTATTAGTATCTTAGCAAGATTCACCCTTGCAGTGCTTTCCTCCGACCTGTCATTGATCTCGATAGTCTTTTCCAGCGCTTTGTATGAATATGTCGAAGCGGCAGGCAGATCATCAAGCTTGATCTCGATCAGGCTTCGGGTATTATATGCCCTCATTTTTTCCGCATCTGTTAAGCTCAGCTTCTCCGCGTCTGCAAGATATTTCAGCGCGGATGAAAGTTTGTCGGTATAATAATACATATCGCTCAGATTCAGATAGACCGAGTTCTTTTTCGAGTCTTCCGTAAAGTAGTCAATTGCCTCGAAATACAGCTCTTCTGCCTTTTTGTAGTCAGATTTTCTGAAATAACATAATCCGGCAGATTCAAGAAGTTCTCCGAATGAATCGAAGTTCACATCTTCGAATTCGGTTTTATTTTCGATTATCGTCTTATAGATCACAAGCGCTGAATCTATGTCGCCGTTCTTATAGTAGCTTACCATGATGTTCCTTAAGGAATTGAACAGCACTTCCGCTGTCTTTCCGTCAAGCTCTTCTCTGAATGAGCTGATCTCATCTGAGGTTATAAGCCCCGAATTTTTCATATATTCTTTCTTATACTGAATGCTTCTTTTCAGATCACCCTTGTAGGAATAAATTATCGACAGCATATCATACGCGGCAAGCTTTTCCTTAAGGCCGGCGCTTTTATCATTGAGTATCTTTTCCTGATGAACTATGCTTTCGTCATACTGTTTGTTCCTGAAATAATTCTTTGACAGTTCATCATGCGCAGAGAGCTTTTCATTAGGGATGTTGTTCTTTTCGGTGTAAGAAACAAGCTGTACGCCGTAAATAATCGCTCTTTTGTAATCTTTGATATTTCTAAGTGAGGTTATGAGCGTTTTTAAAATATTCAGTTCCTGTTTGTCTCCCGTGTTCCTTGCCATCGCCAGAGCCTGTATGAAATAAACCGCTGCTTTCTCATACACTTTGCTGTTGAAATATCTTACGCCGTTCGTCAAGGATGTTTTCAGGTTTGATAATGCGAATTCGCGCTGAGCTTTTTTATCCATTCCCGTAAGGCCGAACAGGGTAAACCCTTTACCCGACGCTTTCAGAATAGATATAATATCTTCCTGTGAAGATCTTTCTGAAAGCTCTCTGCTCAGGCTTTTAAAGCCGAGGGTATCTTTACTGATG
Organism: uncultured bacterium; assembly: GCA_937873545.1. Lineage (GTDB taxonomy): Bacteria > UBA4055 > UBA4055 > UBA4055 > UBA4055 > UBA12480. The sequence continues at coordinate 2,958 of CALMWI010000334.1, forward strand.
CTCTCAGGCAGAATCACAGACTGCGCTCCGGAGAATATCAGGCTGTTTACGAGTATAATTTTATCTAAAGGTGACGGCTCTCCGTTAAAATTCTCAATTACAACAGCATAAGCAGGGATCTTCAGTTTAAGAAGATCACCAGTTTTTACCTTGTTCTTTCCGAAAAGGAAAGTATTTTCAAGTGCATTTGATCCGTTAACTTCGACAGGCTTATCGATATAAAGTATTCCGCCGTTCTCCAGCGAAGCGGGAATATCAGCCTCCTTAACATCCGCCTCTGAAGCTGTTTTAAGCTCAGTATAGTTGATGTTCGCATTTTCATACGCCATTTTTAATGACGATATAGTCGGAAGAAGCGTGAAATTTATATCCTGCAGGCCTTTCGCTGTTGATATGGCATTATAATCAGCATCCGCGCTCTGATCAATGTCGGGAATTATGAAAACATGTTCTTTTTCTTTGATCTCTTCAGTAAAGCCGTCGAATATTTGCGTAAAGTCAGAATTTTTGCCTTTGAACAGCTTTGCTTCATTTCCGTCATAATAGAAAAACAGTTCTGAATCGGACAGCGAATAAATGCTGATCAGAGCTTTGTACTCTCCCATTAATTCAGACAGTTGTTCGCTGTTTATATCCTCAATGCTGACGAACTGCAGCAGTCTTTCATCGTTAGACTTTCTTATCTGATCGTAAATATCGTTCAGCTCCTTTTCATAAAAATCAGCCTGCTGTTCATATTCCGCGATCAGCTTTGAGTACTTTTCCGGATTTTTGTTCTTTAAAAGATCTGCTTTCTGCCTGTATCTGACTATCTCTTCGTTGTTGTACCTGATCTTCTTTATATGTATTTTATGAAGCTGTTCCTTATAATCGAGGTACCTGCTCGAATAATAATTGAGAAGCGTTCTGTTTTTGAACCTTTCAGCATAATTCATGGCTGAATAAATATCGTTTTTCATCAGACAGAGTTCTATCAGCCTGTCATAAAGCGGTTTTATGTCTTCACGCCATCCCGATATAAGTTCATAATCCGCTGTTGAAGGCAGATACTCCGAAAGTGTCTTTTCCGCATCCCGGTATGCTTTGAATTTCTCATCAGGATCTGTTTCGAGGTCGCCGGCTTTCATCATAAAACGCCAGTGAAGCAGCTTGTCGTAAGTGCTTTTCGCAGTTTCGTTACCTGCATAAAGAACTTCTTTCGCCCTGCTGATGTTCCCCGATTCGATCATAGTCAGCGCAAGATTGTACTTTACAGATGCGCTGATCCTGTTCTTAGCCTCATTTGTTCTGGATTGTGAGCTCAGGAGAGAATCAGCTTCATTAAAGAAATCTCCGGCTTGGATAAGGTATCTTAAAGCTTTGTATTTTCCTGCCGGATCATCATTGATCCCCTTTTTGTAACTGATGTAGGCTAATATTCCCCTGAGACTTCGGTTAACAGCCCTGTCAGTAAGTTCACCCGACAGTATAGCGGGATTATAGACCGTAGTGTCGTTCAGAGCTTTATTCAGTAGTACCTGATCTATACCGGATTTATCCATTATCATAGCTTTAAGGATGTTATTCTCATTTACAAGAGCAACATTAAAAAGCTCCATCTTCAGACACAGCTCATTTGATCTTTCGAACCTTTTTATGCTTTCCTTCCAGTCCGATCCCAGATATTCTATTATCCCCAGCCTGTTCTCTATCAGACTTAAGGCAAGATCGTTGCCTTTTTTCTTAAATATTTCAGCTTTGTTTTTCAGTATCTCCTTCACGGTTGTAAAATCTTTAAGATTGCTATAGCTTGATGCATTTATAGAATATATAAGCGCAAGTTCGTCCTTGCCTTCAAATCCTTCGGAATACTGGGAACCGAGAATTATATCCAGTTTCCAGACCGGGATCTCAAGCCCGAGCAGGGAAAGAACTATAAGATTATCCTTGGATGATCTGTCCTTGTACTCAATATCCTCTTGAATTATCTCCTCGGCAAGCTCGGACGAATATGCGTACTCCTCATCAACGAAGCGTGCAAAAGCGCTGTTCCTTTTTATGAGATTTATCGCTTCTTTGTTGTCCTCGCTTTTAAGCTTGATGATTATATCTGCGTATTTCTGGTATGCGTCATCCCCGCCGATGAGATCGCCTTCCTTATCCTCTCTTGTCAGATACAGAAGCGCGGTTCTCATAGATACTCTAAGCTCGCTTTTTCTGTCGTTAAGCTCTTTATAAATCTCAAGAGCTTTTGAATAATATTCTTCAGCAGATTCATCATCCAGAGTGAAAAGACAGTGTCCTGTCCTTTCATATATTATAGCCTCCTGCTTTCTCGAACTGAAAGCATATCCTTCATTTATAACCTGAAGATAATAATCCAAAGCCTGTTTCCTTGCGTATTCCCCCATATTGTAATAATTGTTCGCAAGGTTGAGTTTCAATTTAAGATACAGCTCTCTGTCAGCTTCTTTGTCGCATAATCCTATACCTTTTCCGAGAAGTGATATTGAAAGATCGGTATAATCTTTAGCCGAATCCTCAATTATATTCACCGATTCGAGAATGAACTTGAGCGGTCCGATTACAAAGTCAAGCGCTTTGAGAAAAGCGTTCCTGTTCTTCCCCTCTTCGCTTTCTTCAAGTCCGATATGGTACAGAGCCTCATAACAGTATGATAAGGTCAGGTATGCGTATTTGATATTGCTGTCGATCTCAATAGATCTGCCTGTCAGCCTTGCGGCTTGGGTCATATCTCCTTTTTCCGGTTTTACTCCCGACGTTCCTCTGACTGAATACGCATAACCGAGCGCATAATTCAGATATGCGTTGTTCCGATCCCTGTCGTATTCGTTAGTGAAAAGGTTTATAGCTTCGTTGATCTTTTTAAGACTGCTGTATGAATCTACTATCCCTCTTATGACCTCAATACTCGTTTTATCAAGCTCATACGCTTTCGTATATGACAGTAATGCATTGTCGCTCATTTTCTTTGACAGGTATTCTTTCGCCTTTTTCTGATATATTCCCGAAAGCCTTTTCTGCGCCAGCAAAGAGTAAAGATCGTAGTTTATACCCTTATAATTTGCCATCATATACTGAAGAATACTTTCAACTGCCTCTTCAGGACCCGTTTCGCTATAGATATTCGCAAGTTTAATGTCAGCCTGAGCGGAAAACTTCTTCAGAAGTATATTCTCAGGATTCTCAACAAAATATCTTTTAACTTCACTGAAATTCTCTGTCTTCATATCAGGATCATCGAGCATACTGCCCAAAGTTAGGCTTGCGTACGATCTGAGTTCGATCGGAAGTTTATCATCCAGGATCGTTCCTGTTATCCTTTCAGTATCAGCAGAACCGCTTTTATCTGAAAATTTAAAATATTCTCTGATATATTTTTCTTTTTCATCATCCGATACTGCAGAGCCGATAGCCTTTTGAAGAAATCCGCCTGCCGTCTGGATGTTACCGCTCATGAAAGCCGATTTAGCCATCCAGAAATAGCTTTCTGAATTTTCAGTTCCGTTTTTTTTAAGCTTCGCCTTTACGAAATAGCTGTTAGCTTCGGGGTATCTTCCGAGATCATAGTATATCTCGCCGATCCTGATATGAACGAGATTCCTGATATCCTCGTCTTTATATTTTTCGGTCAGCGAATTCAAATATCTTATATGTTCGTCAAGCTCGTAACCGAACACTGTCGTGGAAATTCCTCTTCTTTTCAGTTCGGCGATCACCCTTTTTATCTCGGCAGTTCCGGAAATCTCCTCGCTGTTCTGGAACCTGTTCTGTAGGATCCTGTAAATTGACTCGGCCATTCTGAATTTCTGCTGGATCTCGTATATCTCGGCTATCCTGAAATATGCCTCTGATTTCTCCGTGTCGGTCTGTCCGCTGAATGTAATAGTCCTGTAATACGACAGAAGTGCGTTTGAAAGCAGTTCTTCTGTCTCTTCAGAAATTTTTTCGTTCATAGCTTCAGATAAAAGTACTCTGGCTTTATAATTTTCAAACAGATAGTCGGACAGCTCTTTCTGCTCTGCGGGATTATTTTTATACGGAGCCACACCTTCCGTTCCGCACAGCCAGATATCTTCATTTCCTTTTCTGTCAGAGATAAAGAAGATCTTTTCGTCAGGCGCGATCCTTGGAGAATGTGATGAGTATGATTCGGAGGTAAGCTGGAAAGGGTCTGAGAATCCTTCCTCGGAATTTTTGATCCTGTAGAGGATCGAATTGTCATTCAGATCAAGTTTGCCGTCTCCGTTAGTATCGGTCGTAACAGCTGAATATACGATAGTTCTCTCGTCCTTTGATATATCGAATCCGGTAATTATCTTCTGCCCGAAAGTTACCTGTACAGGTTCAGAATTCCCGCTGCTGTCTTCTGCAGTAATATACGACATATAAAGATTGCTGTATCCCGATGCGTCCTGATCGGACTGATATACAAGGTCGTTATCACCGATTATTACCGCCCGTTCGCCTATGCCGTCCCTTACCTGCCTCGGTTTTTTATTGCTTCCGGGAACGACTTTTCTCAGCATATACTTTTCTTTTCTTTTTTCTGAAAAGTACAGTACTCCCTTCCTCATACTCGGGTTGTATTCTCTTCCTATTGTTGAAAAAAGAAGCTCCTGAGTACCGGTTTCCGAAAGATAGTACAGATTGCCGTAAACATCAGTCTCGTCGGATTCCATTATGATCCTGCCGTCATAAAGCAGCGGGTATTCATTACTAGGCTGGAAAGTGATCTGGATTTCTGATTCTTTTACAAGATCTTTCTTATAGACATTGAAGTTGCCCGCTCTGTCTGAAGCAAAATAAATAGTGTTCTCATCCTTTATGACAATATTCGATTCTTTTGATGAAGATGTCGTTATCTGCTTAGGCTCATAGTCCTTAATATCAAAGGCTGAAACGATTGACATTAGCGCTAAGATCAGTATTGACAGCTTTTTTGTCATTGACCGGCTTTTACATAAAGTTATCAAGGTTCGACTTAAGTTTCGCTATCGATTCGATATTGTTTGAAAGTTTTTCCCTTTCCTTTACAAGAACTGCCTCGGGCGCTTTCGATACGAACTGTTCGTTTGAAAGTTTATTGTTTATTCCCGCATTTATCCCTTCCAGCCTTGCGATCTCTTTCTGTATTTTTTCTTTCTCCGCACCAAGATCGATTATTCCTTCAAGCGGTATGAATATTTCGGAACCTGAAGCTATCGCTGTAGCTGCAAGTTTCGGTTTTTCAGCGTTGATATCAAAAGTGATATTTTCAACTTTAGCCAGAAATTTTATAATTGATTCAAATCTTCTAATTTTGAGATTGTCGCTTTTTATAATCATATCGACAGTCTTTGACGGAATAATGTTGTTTTCAGCCCTGATATTTCTTACCTTGCCTATTATCTCCTTAACTGTTTCCATGATCTCTTCCGATTCAACGTCGATCAGGCTTCTGTCAGGCTCAGGTATCGATGAAAGCATTATCGAATCGCCTTCT
>CALMWI010000335.1 GCA_937873545.1 uncultured bacterium
ATGTTTTCGGAATCGAAGGGATGGTAGGATTCAAGTTGTTCCTGTTTTTTTGATTTTTCCATTCCGAATTCTTTTGCGGATATCAGGCTTTCGAATTCTTTTCTTAGGCTGTTTTTGCCTTTGACGGTTTTTTCGTCGTAATATTTGTCTCTTAAGGCTGTGATCTTGTCTTCGAGATCGGTGTCGTCCATCAGGTTCATCTGTCCTGATTTGTCAAGCGGGATGAGGCTGTTTGCGCAGACGAATTTGAAGTCGAGGTTCGGGAGCGGTTCTATTTTTCTTATGTCGCCTTCTTTGTCAACGATTATTGAGAGCCAGGCTCTGAGTCTTGAGATTTCGACTGCCATTGGTTCGATGTCAACGCCGTAGAGGTTGTTTTTGATTATGTTGAGCTTTGTTTTATACGCTTCAAATCTTGGTTCGAGTCTTTCGTAGCACATGAGTAAGAGCTGCATCATTCCCATTGGGAAGGCGCCCGATCCGCAGGCGGGATCGAGGATCTTTGCTTTGTCGAGCGCATCGAAGATCTGTGTTTTGAACGGTTCAAGGTCTTTTTGATAATTCCTCTGCTGATCTCTCCAGATATGCGGTTTTGTGTCTAAGAGAAGCGATATTTTATCATCTCTGTCCCGGGCTTCCGTGACCTGAGTTTTGAGATATTCCCTGAGGCTTTCTTTACACATGTAGTCAACGATCTCTCTCGGCGTGTAGAATGCGCCTTTTGCCTTTCTTGCCTGTTCTCCGGTCTCTTCCACCTGTTCCGCAAGCAGGTTCTCGAATATTTTACCGAGCATTTCAGGATCGATTGCGACCTGCTGGAATGCGCTTGTGCTTTCATCGGTTGTGAAGTTATAATGTTTTAGGAACTCGTACAGCCTTGAAAAATAATCGGTCGGGAAAGTGAGTTTATCATCTTTGTATTTATCGTTCTCTTTTATCTCAAATAGCCCGCCGTTCAGGAATGGTGTTTTATCATCCGCGCCCACTTCCCTGTCTTCTATCGGTGTGTTGAATACCTTAAAGAAGAGAACTTCGAGTTTTTCGCGGTAATATTCCGTGCTTGGTTTACCTTCCGTCTCAAAATATTTTCTTTCGCGGCTGATTATGCCTTTTTTATCGAGAAAACGGCAGAAAACCATCCTGCCTATCAGCCTGTTAGTAAAATATGCCGCGTGTCTTGAGTCGAATACTTTCTCCGAAACGAGATGCTGTTTAAGTTCTGTGAAGAACTCGCAGATGCCTTTATAGAATTGTTTGTTTACAGACTCAAGGTCGAAGCTCTGCCAGAGAATTTCGTGAAGCTGAGGTTTATTCGTAAAATCGGTAATTTTAAGCCACTTTGAAAGGATTTCCTTCTGAGTTTCCGAAAGATAATCCTTCAGTTCGACCGTGCGGATAATATAATTCTTGCTCAGTACAATAACGATCTTATCGCACTCTTCCGGGATGATAAAATCAATACCCACATTCTTTGTAGAATAAAAAGGCTCATCCTCGAAATTCGGAGTTATCGCCACAAGCATACTTATCTTTGATTTATCCGTCTTTTTCTGAATCCAGTAGGTTTTTAGATCGAGGCTGAATTTTTCATCAATATTGAGCTTATACGCGCCTCTTCTGTCGGCGAATCCTTCCGCCATCATCAGCCAGCCCGCATTCGACTTTATCTTTCCGTTCGTATCGGTAAAAGTTCTCCATAGGATCTCATCTTCGATGCCGAGAAGCCTGATAACCGAATTAACCGCTTTCTGAGCGTATTCGAACGATTTATGAACCGACAATTCTTTTATTGAATCATCTAGGTTCTGTATTTTTTCGGGTACTTTAATCATTTTTCACCGCATAGTATAATATCTGTTCGACTTTGTCGCATTTAAGGCCGCCGTCATCTTCATTATAAGCATTTTTCGCGGTCTCTACAAGCTCTTTTATGATTGAAAAACACTCTTTGTTATCCTTTTTGTTCTTCATGATCTTTCTCGTAAGTGCGCTGATGTTTTTCCTTACGAACACATTCGAGGTCCCGAAAGCTTTTTCCACCTGTCCGATCTCTTCTTCGGAAAAATGAAGCTCGAACATGAACCTGAGAAGTTCCGTC
>CALMWI010000336.1 GCA_937873545.1 uncultured bacterium
GCTTTCTTTGTGAAAGTGATGCAGACTATGTCTTCGGTATCCGCATCGTGATTTATTAGCATATTAACATACTTTGACGAAAGAACTTCGGTCTTTCCGGCTCCTGCTCCGGCAGAAATGATCATATTCTCATTTAAATTAACCGCTTTTTCCTTATCACCGGAAAAAATTATAAATTTTTTCGTTTTTTTATTTCCTGAAGTCTTTTTACCGGCTTGTTCAGAATATTGAACGAACTGCTTTTCAGCCTTGTCTGAAGGTCTGAATTCTTTAATATTCTTCCTGTCGAATTTTGACTGCTCGTTATCCGGGCATGATGCCGCCAGCGTGCAGAATTCACAGCCTGAATTAGACAGCGGTGCAAATTGTTTAAGATCGTTCAGCCTTTCAGTTAATATCTTCTGAAAATCGCAAAAGTTCTGCTCCCGGCTTGAAAGGATATACGGCTTGTTCGATGAAATATAATCAGCCGTCACGGTCGCATCTTTACCTATTGCATTAAAATAGTCGTCAGACAGGATCGTGCAGTCTCTGTTGTTCCCGTCGTTAAGGACATCGAAGCTGACACCGCCTTCATTTTTCAGCCGTCTCGTAACAGCCTCTCTATAGATCAGTATCTGAACTTTCTGGTAATTTAATATTTCATCCTCAAACTCTTCAAATTTCTTTGTTGATTTTATATCAAATATATGCACATTGCCTGTTCTGTCAACGAACATAAAGTCAATATATGCTTCCCTTATCCTGATCTCAGGGTCTTCCGACACAACAAAGCTGCCGAATTTCACCTCGGTAGAAAAAGTATTCGTAATTTCGGCCGGAGTCTCCCCCATCGTGATGATCAGTCTGGCTATAAAACCGATGATCTCGTATTTCTGCTTTTCATAAGCAAAATAGCCGTACGGATCATTCTCGGTCTGAATTTTAAAATATTTGTCAATTTCGGCATCAGCGCCTGATTCTCTGATCTTATCCCGAAGAATGACATAGGCATCATTGAATTTTTCATTTTCAAGTCCCGACCAGTAAAATTCGCAAAACTCTTTATATCTTTCGTTAGCGATCTTGTCAATGCCTTTATTTGAACTCAAAATTCCTGTTACTAATGAATATTCTGATCCTGTCAGCAGATCTTTCCCTTTGTAATATTTGAGAAAAGATTCGGTAGTGTTATGAAAGAAATTTCCTTTTGTATATGGCATCTGCGATTCTATTTGATCGTAGCTCAGATTGAGATCATGAACAT
>CALMWI010000337.1 GCA_937873545.1 uncultured bacterium
TGAGGGCAGAAAAGCAAGAGTCGGAAGATTCTTAGGTAAAAAGAGCGATTTCAAAAAAGCGATTGTTACTTTGGCAAAAGGCGACAAACTTGATATTTACGAACAGGCTTGATGAAATTGATATTGAAAAAGTAGCAGATTTGGAGTTAAAATGCCAGTAAGAAAATTTAAACCATACACACCGAGCCGAAGGTTCATGATGATCTCGGATTTTACAGAGATCACAAAGTCCACACCGGAGAGATCTTTACTTGAAAACAAGAAAAGAACCGGCGGAAGGAACAATGTCGGCAGGATCACTACCCGTCATATCGGAGGCGGCCATAAGCAGGCCTTAAGGGTAATTGATTTCAAAAGAGATAAATTTAATATCCCCGCGAAAATAGCATCGATCGAATACGATCCGAACAGAACTGCTAGACTGGCTCTGTTGTTTTATGCGGACGGGGAAAAAAGATATATATTGGCTCCCAGCGGACTCAAAGTCGGGGACTCTGTTATATCCGGAGAGAATGTAGATATAAGACCCGGGAACGCCCTTCCTCTTAAAGCTATTCCGGCAGGTCAGATGGTTCATAATATCGAACTGAAGATAGGCAAAGGCGGTCAACTTGTGAGATCGGCAGGGAATTACGCTGTCCTGATGGCTAAAGACGGTAATTACTGTCACCTCAAGATGCCTTCAGGAGAAGTCAGGCTTGTTCATCAGAATTGCTATGCGACTCTCGGACAGGTGGGCAACATTGATCATTTCAATCAGAATCACGGTAAAGCCGGAAGAAAGAGATGGCTCGGTGTCAGACCGACAGTTAGGGGCGCAGCTATGAATCCAGTTGATCATCCGCACGGCGGAGGAGAAGGAAGAACCTGCGGCGGAAGACAGCCTGTTTCTCCATGGGGTACATACGCCAAAGGGTACAAGACAAGGAAGAAAAACAAACCTTCCGACAAGTACATTATAAAAAGAAGAAAAACTAAATAACGGGGTTTGTTGAATGCCAAGATCTGTAAAAAAAGGACCATTCGTTGACGATCATCTTCTTAACAAAGTGGTAAAGCTCAACAAAACGAGACAGAAAAGCGTTATTAAGACATGGTCAAGAAGATCAACCATAGTTCCGGAATTTATCGGACATACAGTGGCTGTATATAACGGGAAACAGTTCATACCGGTGTATGTAACAGAGAATCATGTAGGCCACAAATTCGGAGAGTTTTCTATAACCAGAGTATTCAGAGGTCATCCTGAAAAAAAATCAGAAAAAGCCTCAAAGATTAAAAAAGAGAGCAAATAATGGAAGCGTATGCAAAAGCAAAATGGGTAGGTTATCCCGTTAATAAAGTAAGATTGGTAATGGAACTGATCAAAGGAAAAGATGTAGAGACTGCGATCAATATTCTTAATTTCACTCCTAATTTCGCGGCTAAATCTATCATGAAAACTTTAAAATCGGCTGTTGCAAATCTTATAGATAACAACAGAGAAACCGCAGTTGACACTAACAGCGTTTTCATTAACACGATGTATGCTGATGAAGGGCCTACCATGAAAAGATTTAAACCTCGCGCTCAAGGTAGAGCTACAAGAATCAGAAAAAGAACAAGTCACATTTATATTAAAGTGGCGACAAAAGAATAGGAGGACTTTTTGGGTCAGAAATGTAATCCGATAGGGCTGCGCCTTGGAATAAACAGAACATGGAATTCGATCTGGTTCGATCAGAAGGATTTTGCCGCTAAACTTATGGAAGATCTGAAGATCAAAAAATATGTTAATACCAGACTGAAAGAGGCGGCTATATCCGAAATAAGAATCGAAAGAAAACCTAAAGAGATCAATCTGAGTATTCACACTGCTAAACCAGGCATAGTAATAGGAAGAAAAGGCGCGGAAATTGAAAAGCTGAAAGAAGAGCTTAAGACAGTATTTAAAAAGCAGATCAATCTTAACATCTTTGAAGTGAAACGCCCGGAGACCAACGCCTATTTGATAGGCGACTCTATCGCAAGGCAGCTGGAAAAAAGAATCAATTTCAGAAGAGCTCTGAAAAAATCGATTGATCTTGCCATGAAGGCGAATGTTCAGGGAATAAAGATCCAGTGCAGCGGAAGGCTCGGCGGCGCAGATATGGCCAGAACCGAAGGTTACCACAAAGGCAGAGTTCCGCTCCATACACTCAGATCGGATATTGATTATGCGTGGGTTGAAGCACATACTCCTTACGGCAGGATCGGAGTGAAAGTATGGGTCTGCAACGGCGAAAAGTACGGATACTTAAACAATGCGGAGATGAAGTAACATGTTAATGCCTAAGAAAGTAAAGCACAGAAAGGTCCAGAAAGGACTTCAGAAAGGGTTGTCTTATAGAGGAAACCTTATAGCTTTTGGGGATTACGGACTGAAAGCTATGGAGCAGTTCTGGATGACATCAAGGCAGATAGAAGCCGCCCGTATCGCCATCAACAGGACGATGAAAAGAGGCGGAAAGATGTGGATCAGGGTTTTCCCGGATAAACCGATCTCAAAAAAACCTGCCGAAACAAGGATGGGAAAAGGAAAAGGAGCGCCCGAATACTGGGTAGCAGTTGTCAGACCGGGAAAGATCCTTTTTGAAGTTCAGGGAGTTACTGAAGAGCTGGCAAAAGAAGCTTTGACATTAGCTTCAAGTAAACTGCCGATCAAAACTAAAGTTTGTTCAAGAAACGAAATTGGAGAATAACGGATGAAAGTCGCGGAGATAAGAGAGCTTACTGTAGATGAGCTTCTCAACAAAATAAAAACTACTGACAAAGATCTTGCCGACCTGAAGTTCAAGCATTCTCTAAATCAGCTTGAGAATCCTATTTCAATAAGAACTCTCAGAAAAGAAATAGCAAGAATGAGAACCATAGTAACGGAAAAAAAGAACGCCGAAACTGCAGGTACTGCAAAATAGGATCAAATCTTGAATTACAATTTGTTGGAGCAAAAATAGAATGGTAGAAGAAAGAAAAAATCTGAAAAAAGTAAGAACGGGCGTTGTAGTAAGCGATAAGATGGATAAAAGCATTTCTGTGCTTGTCGTGAGAAAGATAAAGCACCCTACTTACAAGAAATTTTACAACAGAAGCAAGAAATACATTGCTCACGATCCAGAAAACACTTGTAAAGAAGGCGATACCGTAAAAATCAGCGAGTGCAGGAAACTGAGCAAGACTAAGTCTTGGTATCTTGTTGAAGTGGTTGAAAGAAAAAAATAATAAGGTCCAGAGATGATACAAGAAGAAACCAGGTTAACAGTAGCCGACAATACGGGAGCAAAATCAGTTCTCTGCTTCAGAATACTGGGCGGAACCAGGAAAAAATATGCGTATGTCGGTGATATTATTGTATGCGCGGTAAAAAGCGCGATCCCCGGCGGATCGATTAAAAAAGGCGAGGTTGTTAAAGCCGTAGTGGTCAGGACGAAAAAAGAATTTAGGAGACCTGATGGATCTTATATCAGATTTGATGAAAATTCTGCAGTCATCCTAGATGAAAAAGGAGAACCCAAAGGCACAAGGATCTTCGGACCTGTAGCCCGTGAATTGAGAGACAAGGGATATATGAAGATCATTTCTCTCGCACCAGAGGTTCTGTAACTTAAACAAGGGTTTGCAAAGATGAAAATTAGAAAAGACGACAAGGTTAAAGTGATATCCGGTAACAGTAGAGGAAAAACCGGTAAGGTTTTAAAGGTTATAACCGACAAGAACAGAGTTATAGTCGAGGGAATTAATCTTGTTAAAAAGCACCAGAAACCAAACCAGATGAATCAACAGGGCGGGATCATTGAAAAAGAAGCGGCAATTCATGTTTCCAATGTGATGATCGTATGCTCCAATTGCAACAAAGCCGTAAGGATTTCGAAGAAAAGAAATGAAGACGGAACAGCAGAAAGAATCTGTAGATCCTGTAACAAAGCCGTTTAAGGAAGAGGAAAACAATGGATAATCAACCAAGATTGAAAATCAAGTATCGCGAAGCGGTATGTCCTTATTTGAAAGACAAGTTCAAGTACAAAAGCGTTATGCAGATTCCTGTTATCACTAAGATCAAACTGAATATGGGAGTCGGAGAGTCTATTAAAGACAGTAAGCTGCTTGACGCTGCGGTAGAAGAACTGACGATAATTTCAGGACAGAAGCCGGCAATAAGCAAAGCAAAGAGATCTGTATCTAACTTTAAACTCAGAAAAGGCATGAAAATAGGTACTCATGTGACTTTGAGAAATGCCATAATGTATGAATTTCTTGACAGACTGATCGAGATTTCGATCCCAAGGATCAGGGATTTCCAGGGAATGCCGGTCGAATCGTTCGACGGAAGAGGAAATTACAACTTCGGGATCAAAGAACAGACAGTTTTTCCGGAGATAAAGTTCGATAATGTTATCAGGGCAAACGGGCTAAATGTTACTATCGCGACTACTGCTAAAACCGATGAAGAGGCTTATGAACTTTTAAAAGCTATCGGTTTCCCGTTCAAGAAAACAAAAACCGAGGATAAGTAATGGCAAAGAAGTCAATGATAGCTAAGGCTAACAAAACGCAAAAATTTCATGTAAGGCAATATTTCAGATGTCAGAGATGCGGAAGACCGAGAGGTTACATCAGAGAGTACGGCATTTGCAGAATTTGCTTTAGACAACTGGCAAATTACGGTGAGATCACAGGCGTGAAGAAGGCAAGCTGGTAATCTAAGGTTTATACTCACAAGGAGAAAATGAAAAAT
>CALMWI010000338.1 GCA_937873545.1 uncultured bacterium
TTTATTCTTTTAAATTCGACCGGATTATTATCTTTAAATTCTCTTACGAGACGCAAATACAACAATCTTTTATCCTCATCGTCTTTCATTCCTTCTTTGAAGAGTTTGAACTGTTCGACCATTTCTTCGTGAGTGTAAATTTTTGCGTCTTCTCCGAAAGCTGAATGAAATCCCTGAAGCTTGACCAGTGCGTTTTTATAGAGTTTGATCTCTTCGTCGCCTTCCTGTGAAGGATAAAAATTATAGCTGTAAACCATCTTGGAATTACCGCCGATCCTGTTCACCCTTCCGAGTCTCTGCATCAGCCTTGTAGCATTCCAAGGCGTATCGTAGTTTATCACAATGTTGGCTCTGTGCAGGTTGATCCCTTCTGCAAGCACATCGGTTGAAATAAGAACTTTGTATTTATCCTTTTTATCCCCTATGTAGTTTGCGTCAAAGTTCTCCTGAATAGTCTCGAATAGCTTCGTTCTGTTCGTGGAAGAAATGTTCAGCACATCGGTTTTCAGCTCGGTTTCGATCTTATCTTTCAGATAATCGGCTGTATCCGTGCTCTCGGTAAAAATAACGAGCTTCCCTGTAATATTCTCTTCGGGATTAAAAAATTGAGATTTAAAAGATTCGAAAAATGTTTCGAGCTTCGGGTCTTCCGCAACTTTTGACCATTCGTGAATAAGCTCGTTCAGCAGAACATTGTCTTTTTTCAGCCCTTCCAGGAACTTAGGATCGAAATCGCCCGGTTCGAAAATATTGTTTCTTGGATTCTCAATGCTCATCTCCAAAATTAAATTTTCGATCTCCTCTATCGTAGAAACTTTTTCGATAAGGTCATTAAGCTTTAGATCAGGCGCTATCAGAACTTTATTCCTTTCGAACATATCGATCATTCTCTGAGTGGATTGGGCAAGGCTTTGTAAAGATTTTTTAAAAGCTACGAATGAACTCTCCAGCCTTTTAACCATAAGAGTTTTCATGATCCCGGCAAGTGATTTAGATACCAGAACAGCCTGTTCGTAATATTTGTCTCTCAGATCTTTCTTCAAATACCTTATAGCCTGATACCTGTAGTAATTGACTTTGTCATCGTCAGTTAAATAGAAAAGGCTGTGATGGAATAATTTAGTCAGCTTTGCGTTCATCCTGTATTTTATAGCTCTTGGAACAGCTATTTCTGGGAAAATTATACCCTGAGCAGTAATATCATCAAAATATTTAGGATAATTCTTTAAATCTCGTCTTGTTCTCCGGACTGTAATATTCGTTATGATCTTTTCTCTGATTATTTCATAAAGCTTTCTGATCCTGTCAAGATCAGGCTTTTCATCATCGCTTCTGAGAATGTTTTTATATTCGGCTATTATTGGCCCGAAGAAAGTTTGAAGATTGTTTACGGCAAGCGTACTTCTCCTCGCATCCTGAAATAAAAGAAGCTGATGATAAAGGTCTGTCGGACTGTTGTTTAAAGGTGTAGCTGAAATCAGAATGACCTTTTTGTCTTTACCTGCAACAAGCCCCTCTCCGTTCCTTTTGGCTTTGCATATCCTTTGCAGATTTTCAAACATCTTTGATGTATGATTTCTGTATCTGTGCGCTTCGTCAACGAGAACAAGGTCATAGTCTTCTTTCGCCCAGTAATCAAGGCTCTTATTATCCGCAATAACATCAAGCCTGCCGTTAGTAACGAATTTTGCGTGCTTGTCTATGCCGAACATTTTAAAAGTTGTTTTCCAGTTCTTTTCTATAGCCGGAGGATAGATCACCAGTATTTTTGTATTCAGTGATCCGTTCGCGATCAGAAACCGCTTTGCGATCATTGCC
>CALMWI010000339.1 GCA_937873545.1 uncultured bacterium
GAATTAACGCTATAAGGAGACCTTTAAATGAATAACATTTTTATTATAGCCGGAAAAGAGATGAAGTCATACTTTGCTTCCCCGGCGGCATATATAATAATCATACTGTTTCTTTCCCTGACCGGATGGTTTTTTACAAACACTCTGTTCATAGACGGTGGACAGGCGGAATTAAGATCAAATTTCGGCATAATACCTTTCCTGCTGCTGTTCTTTGTTCCTGCCCTGACAATGAAAATGGTGGCTGAAGAAAAAAAGAGCGGAACTATTGAGCTGTTAACAACTCTGCCGCTTAAAGATTCCGATATCATTTTCGGGAAGTTTCTTGGATCTCTGTTCATTCTTCTGCTTGCTGTATCGCTTACTTTTCCGAACATTCTTACAGTCGGTCTGTTAGGAAAACCCGACTGGGGTGTTCTGTTCTGCGGTTATGCGGGACTATTCCTTATGGGGGCAGCGTTTACATCTATAGGTATTTATACTTCATCAATAACGGATAACCAGATCGTGGCGTTCATTATAAGTTTTTTTGTTCTGTTCCTACTGGTGATTTTGAATAACCTTCTGATATTTCTTCCCTTCCAGTCAGTGTTCGAATATCTCGCGTCTTCAACGCATTACGAAAATATGTTAAAAGGCGTCATTGACTCGAAAGATCTGATATACTTTTTCTCTATCATGATTATTTTCCTGACGGCGGCCTCAAAAACCCTCGAAAGCAGAAAAAAATAATATTCAAAGGAAAGCGAAATGAAAAATAAATTCAAAGATTTTGACATCAGCCTTGTTTTCATACTCGGCATTGTTGTTCTTGTTAATATAATTTCAGTTTTCTATTTTTTCAGGCTCGATCTGACTGACGGAAGAATTTACTCTCTATCCGATGCCAGTAAGAAAATAGTTGCAGGTCTTGATGATAAGGTGATCGTAAAATGTTTTTTTTCCAGTGAGCTTCCGCCGGAAATGAAATCCATACCCCGTCAGATAAAAGACAACCTCGACGAATATAAAACATATTCGAACGGAAATCTCGAATATGAATTCATCGACCAGACCAGCGAGGAATTTTCTAAACAGATAATGGATTACCAGTTGCCTTCAGCGCAGGTCCAGATGCTTGAAAAAGACGAGTTCAAGGTCAAAAGGATCTTTATGGGGATGGTGATCCTTTACGAAGATAAAAAGGAGATAATTCCCTTCATTCAGCAGGGCGATATCCCTGCGATAGAGTATGAGATAACAAGCAGAATAAAAAAACTCGCGACGGACAAACTGCCTTCGATCGGGATTTTATCGGGATTCGGATGTGCACAGCCTGAAGAGATCAGGACGGTATTGCAGGTTTTATCGTCCCAGTATGTTGTCGATCAGGTTACAGCCGACACGAATTCTCTGAAAACTGACAGAATAAACACTCTTCTTATAATAAGCCCGAAAGAAAACTTCACTCAGGAAGCCCTCTCCGCGATAGATAAATTTATCATGTCCGGAGGCAAAGCGGCTTTTTTTGTGGATAAAACTTCTATTAATCTACAAATGCAGAACGCATCGGATCTGAACCTTAATCTGGATTCGCTTATGATGGCTTACGGTGTGAAAGTTAATAATGATCTTATAGGTGACAAGCAGGCCGGAATTATAACCGTCAGACAGCAGAAGGGTTTCTTTACTATTGCGAATCCGGTAAAGTACCCGTTTCTTCCCCATATTACAGACATGGACAGGTCATCACCAGTAACACAGAAGATCGAAGCCGTTGACCTGTATTTTGCCAGTTCGCTCGATACCACTTTCTCTAATGGTAAGAATATTGAACTGAAAGTACTGGCAAGGACATCGTCTGAAACATTCATCCAGTCAGGAAATTACAATATTATGGCGGACAGAGATATCGAAGATTATACTTTCGGTTCTGAAAAACTGCCTGTGATAGCGCTTTTAAAAGGTTCGTTCCAGTCTTATTTCAACTCTTCAGAAAAGAGCCTTGAGACAAGGATCGCGGTTTCCGGTGATGCGGATTTTTTTCAGGAAAATAAATTTGGTTCGCAGGAGAATATCAGTCTGTTCCTTAATCTGGTCGACTGGCTGACAGCCGACGAAGCCCTGATCTCAATAAGGTCAAAGAACATTACTCAAAGACCTCTTGATAAGGTTGAAGACGGTGACAAGACCATAATCAAATGGCTAAATATCGCATTGATACCGGTACTGATAGCGGCCATGGGAATATTGAGGTGGAGAAAGAACAGGAACAGAAAAGACTTCAGTTTAAAAAAATAGACAGGTATTGCCATGAAAAAAAATTTTATTTACATAATAACCATCGTAATTCTTTCAGCAGCAGTAATAATTCTTTTGAAAAAACCTGTTAAAACTACAGATGAATTCGACACACAGTTGTTGAGAGCAGATTCACTTCAATTAATTGAGATCACATATGAGCATAACGGGAGCAGAATCCTGCTCTCAAAAGGCTTGGATAAATGGCAGATCAGGGAACCGGGCGCTTATGAACCTGATCCGAATACTGTGAGAACTATACTTCAGTTCGCTACCGGTCTGACGCTTAAGAACATTATTTCCGAGAAACCTGAAAAATTCTCAAAATTCGGAGTTGACAGCACCGGAATAGTTATTACATTAAGAAAGCAGGACAATTCAAGAATGAGCTATATAATCGGAAACGATGACAAAGAACGGAACTACTCGTTCTTCAGGCTCCCCGAAGATAACAGAGTTTTTTTAGGAACTCTATTTCCCCGATATAGAATTACTTCAGATGTAAAATCATGGCGGAATAAAGCGATTTCTCAGATAAGACCGGCAGATATCAAAGCTCTTTCTCTATTGTCAGGCAGTGATGTTCTTGAGATTTCTAGAAATAATGATAGCTGGAGTATTTTGAAAAACGGCAAAGAGGTTTCAGTCGGAAAAGAAAAAATAGAAAAATCTCTAAATAAGTTATCCGCGTTTAACGCATCGGATTTTCCCTCTGTAGATCCGTTTAAAGATTATGCGCCCGGAATAACACTTATGATCTCAACTGTCAACACAAAACATGAAATTCTGCTGTTAAAAACGCCTGAAAGCTCTTTTGCATTTAGAAAAGATAAAAGTCAGGCTTTTAAGATCAGTGATGAGGATTATGCTGTTTTTGAAGACCTGCTGAAAAAATAATTATGACTTTTTTCATTGATATTATTTCATTTATTGCGTTACTTGGCTATTAATAAACAGGGGAGATTAAATGTTTACCAGAATTATACTTGCAGCGCTGCTTACTGTGACATTAACGCTGTTTTCTGTTCCGGTCGGAAGATCCGAAGCAGAAACAGCCGCAAAGAACTGGCTCAACGGCAGAACAGGAACAAAAAATTATATTTCCGTTTCGGAATATATAAACTACTCTGATGCTGTCCACATTTTCAGTTTTAAGGACGGCGGGTTTGTTATAATAGCCGCTGATGACGCTTCTATACCAGTTCTCGGATATTCTTTTACGGGAGAATTCGGAGACGGCGCAGAAAAATCCAATATCAGCTTCTGGCTCGGATTATATAAAACCGCTATCGAAGAGATCAGAACAAAAAATCTCGACAACAGCGGAACATCAGCCGTATGGAAAGATATCCTTGAGAACAGAATTTCTAAATTTGAAGGTAAAGCGGTAGAACCTCTATTAACTTCTACATGGAACCAGAGTCCGATATATAACATGTACTGCCCTCTTGACGGAGGGAGCCTTTCCGTTGTCGGATGCGTTGCAACGGCCATGTCGCAGATCATGTACTACCATAAGTATCCTGCAACAGGCAAAAGTTTTTCATCATACAGCACTCTGGATCAGAACCTTGCAGTAAATTATTATTTGTCAAAGTACAACTGGGATCTTATGCCTAACGCGCTTTCAAGTTCTTCTTCAGTTACAGAAAAACATGAAGTTGCTCAAATATCTTACCATGCAGGCGTCAGTGTTGAAATGATGTACGGCGCGGACGGATCCGGTGCTTATTCTGAAGATGTCCCCTATGCTCTTAAAACATATTTTAAGTATAATACCGCAGTAAAACACGAATACCGTTCTGCTTATAACGCAACAACATGGAGAACAATGCTTCAGGACCAGCTGAATAAAAGTCAGCCTGTTTATTATTCAGGGCAGGGCCCGGCCGGCGGACATGCCTTTGTATGCGACGGCTATCAGGATGCAGATTATTACCATTTCAACTGGGGATGGGGGGGAGCCGCCAACGGATACTACTCTATAGACAATCTTAACCCAAGCGGAATGACCTTCAATGACTATCAGGCTGTTGTAAGAGACATAATCCCGAAAACGATCGATCTTATCCTGACCAACCCGATAGAGGACATTCAGACTGAGGAAACTTCCTATCAGATTACTCTGGGAGATCATTTTACCAGCGTTTCGGGTGATGCAATCAGCTACGCGATAGATCCTTCAAGCAGCATCAACGGACTTCAATATAGTATAGTCGGCGGAGTTCTGACACTTAACAAACTCGAAGACGGAATTTCGCATATAGTTCTGACATCCTCGACCAGGAACGACAACAATTTTGACGATTTTTATATTCAGTTCGGACAGAACAGCCTGACCGCCGGATTCGGGAAGTCGTATGATTTCAGCTCCGCTGCTTATCTGGACGCAGGAAACTCAACTGAAGCTAACTCCATGCAGAAGTTATCTTTTTCTTCATGGATTAAACTGAATTCAGTAAACAGAGAACACGGAATAGCATCCAAAGCGATTTCTTCAAGCTCAGGGTGGTACCTGATGGTACAGAATAACAATATTATTAAATTCTCAGTTAAAACCCAGGATGGTATAACCAGAAGGATTTACAGTCTATCTTCGCTGCAGGCTGATAAATGGTATCATATTGACGCGGTCTATGACGGAAAAGACCTTTTCCTTTACATCAACGGCGAACTTGACAACTCAAAAACCACTTACACTGCAGTTTCGGCAATGGCTAACGACTCGGATCGGAACATAATGCTCGGGAACGCTTACGGTTTATACATGGACGGACAGATAGACGAAGCTGTTCTATGGAATGATGCGATATCACTTGAACAGATTAGAGAGATAATGGGAAAAACCCCTGACGTTTCAATGCCGGGACTTCTTTCCTACTGGCCCCTAAACGAAGGTTTTTACGCGGCTTCGGAAGATGTCGCGGGTCTTCATGACGGCACTTTTATAAACAACGATCTCAGTTACTGGAAGGAATCGGAAGCTCCTCTTTATTTTTTCATGGACTGGAATTCAGTGCTGGTGTCTAAACTTCTCGGAAGCCCTAGTGCGTCAGCTGTTTACAGTCTTACACAAACACCTACACTTGGCAGTTTTGATATAACCGGTCCTGCCACAGGTGATTTTTCTTACACGCCGTCACCTGACACATCAGGCCTTGAAGAAATTAAATATTCTATAACTTTCAGTAAGGGAACAACGCCTGAAAAAACAGTTTATATTAGCATAAAAGAGACAACAGGAATAGATGACGGCTCAGTTCCGCGAACGGTCACTCTTGAACAGAACTATCCGAACCCTTTCAACCCTTCGACCATGATATCCTTTACCCTAAAGGAAACATCAGAAGTAAGATTGAGTATTTTTAATATCAGCGGACAGAAAGTTTCCGAAGTTGCGAAAGGCATTTTTAATGCTGGAGTACACAAAGTTGATTTTGACGGCAGCGGACTTAACTCCGGAGTTTATTACTATACGCTTGAAGCCGACGGATCGAGTATGACAAGAAAAATGCTTCTGATTAAATAGTTACATTACAGCAATAAAAAAAGGGCGGTTGACCGCCCTTTTTTATTTATAGAAAATTCTTCATTTTCATTCGCGATGTCGGTTTGACGAAAGGTGATGAAGAAACCTCTCCCTCAAGTATCCTGCTCTTGCCTTCTTCGCAGAATGTAAGCTTAGTGCCGATCTCGAGAGCTTTTTCAGAGATTAAAAAGCCGATCGGTTTATTCTCTAAAGTCGGTGACAGAACTCCCGATACAACATGACCGATCTTAGTGCCGTTCATAAATACATTCCAGCCGTGCATGGCCTTGCTTCTGCCGTTCATAACGAACGGAATTGTGTGGCTTTTTATTCCTGCGGCCTTTACTTTATTTAAAGCGGCTTTGCCGATAAACTCGTGTTCCCATTCGAAAACGAATTCCCAAGGTGTCGCCAGCGCCGGAATGTCAGGATGAATTTCATGCCCGTGAAGCGGAAGGCCTGCTTCAGTTCTAAGAGAATCCCTTGCGCCTAAACCACATGGTTCGATGCCGTACTTCTCCCCTGTTGATAAAAGAAGGTTCCAGAGTTCGATCGTATATTTTATATCGCAGTAAATCTCGAAACCGATCTCTCCTGTGTATCCGGTTCTTGAAAGCAGAACAGGAATGTTTTTCAGCATTACATTATCTCTGAATCTGAAAAATCCGAACTTGTCGAGAACTTCTTCTCCCGCAAGGTCTCTAATGATCTTTGGAGCATTCGGTCCCTGAAGATCGAGTTTTGCTGTATTGTCGCTTTTGTCAATCACCGTCACACCGGCGGGCGCGTTCTTTTTCAGCCATGCGAAATCACCGGGTATTCCGCCCGCGTTAACGACAAGCATCCATTTTTCGTCATTGAATTTATAAATTATGCAGTCATCTATTACTCCGCCCTTTTCGTTCAGCATGAAATTATACATCGCCTGGCCTTCTTCCATTCCCAAGACATCATTTGTTAGAAGATTCGACATCATTTCTTTACTGCCTTTTCCCAGAATGTCAAATTCTCCCATGTGGCAGATGTCAAAAATACCTACTGCTTTTCTTGTTGCGTGATGTTCGACGCTCTGACCTTTTTTATACCAAAGAGGCATTTCCCAGCCGGCGAAATCGACCATTTTACCGCCCAGCTTTACATGTTCATCGTACAAAATCGTTCTCATTTAAAACTCCCGTTCTAAAGTTAATTTTTTCGTCAGAATTTAACAATGCAAAACTGAAATTGCAATTTAATTATTAATACACTCCGTCGGAGAATTTACGGGTTTCAGGGAGTATTTATGGACATTTCGTCCGAAATAAAATTGAAATGAATATATCTGTTGTTAAATTTATCTCAGAAAGTTACCGGTGGTTAAATAAAATACTGAGGGTAGAATAAATGAACAGAAAAGAGATCGAAACAGAAGCAAGAAAACTTTTTATAATTGAATCGGCCGAAGAGCTTTTTCTTAAACAAGGCTATTATTTTACCAGCATGAACGAGATCGCCGAGAGATCCGAATTCAGTAAACCGACAATCTACAAATATTTTCTCAGTAAAGAAGATATTGCAAAGCATGTACATCTGAAATTCCTGGTTGGAAGGATAAATTTTTTTCTCGAAGCGATGTTAAACAAAAAAACTCCTTACGAGAGACTTTTTGCATTCGGAATGGCATATTATGAATACGCAGAGAAGCATATAGATGAATTCAAATTTCAACTTATATGGGATTCGTTTCCTATTGAAAATCAGAATATTTCAAAAAAAGTTTATAATGAAATTGCAGAACATAATGAAAGGATAGGAAATGTAATAAAAAATGAAATGAAAAAGCTTATGTCTGATGAAAAGCCGTACGAAGAGTTTGACCTGCATCACACAATGGTCTCATTTTATGCTTCTCTCCGTATGATGATATCTCACTCTTTATTCGGGTGCAGCCGTGAAAATGTTAAGGAAGGTAAAATGTTCTATATAAATTTTCTTAAATTGTTTTTAAGAGGACTTTCTAAATAAAAAAGGAGGCAATAAAATGTCAGATCAGGAAATATATAGAATTCTGAAGTTGCTGGAAGAAAAGAAGATAACTCTGAATGAAGCCAGAATACTTATTGAGATCGCTATAAATAACAAGTTGTTGAAAATCCGGAAATCTTAAATAACGGAGGAAAAAATGCAGAGATCAAAGATAAAAAAAATCCTTTTTC
>CALMWI010000340.1 GCA_937873545.1 uncultured bacterium
TGTTGGAACTATCATTGAATTAGTTGTTTTAGCCAGGTTGCCGAATGACTGGATCCAGTCTGTAGCTATACGAAGGCTGACAGCATCTTTTCCGCCGGGCTGTTCAATTGCGCCCGCAATCTCTTTAATTCCGAGAGCTGTAGCTTTAGCAACCTCGTATATTGCAGCTCCTTTACCCAAAGCTTCATTTTCCTGTTTGATCTTTTCACCTTCAGACCTCATAATGGCCTGCTGTTTATCTGCGTCGGCAAGATTGATCTGCGCCTGCCTTTCACCTTCTGATTTAGCTATAAGAGCCCGTTTTTCTCTTTCTGCTCTCATCTGCTTCTCCATAGCTTCCCTTAATGACTGAGGCGGCTCAAGGTCTTTGATCTCATATCTGGTGACTTTAATACCCCACGCATCCGAAGCTTCATCAATCGCCTGAACTACAGAGCTGTTTATATCTTCTCTGGATTTAAAAGTCATATCAAGCGATATTTTACCGATCTCGGAACGCATTGTTGTTTTGGCTAATTGAGAGATAGCACTTGCATAATCACTGATTCCATAGCTTGCTTTCGCGGGATTGATGACCTTGAAAAAAAGAACTCCGTCAATGCTTATCGTAATATTATCGGCCGTTATGCAATTTTGAGGCACAACATCAACAACTACCTCCTTGAGAGAGTGTTTATAAGCAACCTTATCCACAAACGGTATCAGAATATGGAATCCCGCCCTTAATGTCCTCGAATATTTACCGAGTCTTTCAACCACGGAAGCACTTTGATTGGGAACTATCCTTACCATCATAAAAACGATCAGGATAAGAGCTGCAGCTGCGATTACAAGCAAAATGTGTAAACCGGTCATGATTTTCTCCTTAAGTTAAGTCTGTTTTTTATTTACTAGATTCGATTTTCTGAACGATCAGAGTGAGGTTATTAAAGCCGATTATCTTTACGCTTTCTCCGGGTCCTACTCTTTCTGAACATTCAGCTGACCATGGAGCTCCCAGATACTTGACTTTACCGCCTATTTCATTAGGTTCGATCAGTTCGATCACAGGCACAATTTTCCCGATTTCAATATTATATATGTCGTCATTGAGAGGTGTCGAATTCCCGTAGAGAATTTTTTTGAGATATTTTCTGAATAATACCAAAGCCAGAATTGAAGACAAAATGAAAACAATGAGCTGTAGATCAAGCGATGAAGTTAAATTCAGATATGTTGTTAATGCCGTGATCATAGCTCCGAGACCGAAGAAAGAGATCACTACTCCGGGAATTAGGAATTCCAGAACAAATAATATTACTCCAAAAATCGCCCAGATGATTTCCGGTGAAATAGATTCACAAAACATTTGAAGCCTCCATTATAATAATTTTTTTTTAATTGTATCTTTGATCTCTTCAGATGAAAAACCGAGTTTTAATACTTTTTCCATAAACTCGTTCGTTAGTTCATCAAGCATCCTGTGCTTATCAATAGTTCTATCCTGATTGCTCTTTTTTACATAGTAACCTTTACCTTTTAAAGAATAGAGAAACCCTTCCTGATCCAGCTGATAGTAAACTTTAACGATAGTGTTCTGATTGATCTGCAATAAGGAAGCTAATTCCCGGATCGACGGCATCATTTCGTCTTCTTTCAGTTTCCCGCTGGCAATAAGCAGTTTTATTTCCTGCTTGATCTGATCATAAACCGGAATTTTTGACTTTGTGTCAATTTTAATTTCGATATTTTCAGGTTTTGTTTCCATTTTATCCTTTGAATTCTCAGTTTTTCAACTGTACTACAATTATAGTACACTAAAACAGTAAAGTCAAGAGTTATTTTAAATATTTTTTAAGGTTTCGGTTTATTTTAATTCCAAAAAATAGACTATTAGTATATTTTCGAGAAAAAATATAAACTGATCGTTTGTAGTTAATTACTGTTTTCTTAAGAATTGCTCCAGTGTTGTAAGA
>CALMWI010000341.1 GCA_937873545.1 uncultured bacterium
TCTTTTATCATACTTTCTGTTCATTTTTTGTGTAATAACCGTAACCTCCGCCCCGGCAGAAGTAAGGTGTTTTGAAAGATCTATCAGAAAATTACCCGGAATATCGGTGGGGTCTGAAGGAAAGCAGTGCGTGAGTATTAATATGCTGGGTTTATTGCCCGTCATTTTTTTGTCTGTCGATCCTGCTTTTTAAATTTTCAAGATCAGCTCTGAGAGTTACGACCAGCTCGGCAATAAATCCTGTTACGAACAACTGAACTCCGGCAATTATCAGGGTCGTGAAAAGAGTGAAAAGCGGTCTGATCTGGGTTTGCGTAAAAAAGTAATAGAAAGCAAGGTATATCAATCCTATTATTCCCGTACTTGCGGCAATTGCGCCTATCATTGAAAAGAACTGCATGGGCTTTTTACCGAAGACCATATTGAATTTGACTACAAGAACATCTATCAGCGAGATCGGGAATCTCATCAGCCCGAACTTGGATTTGCCGTATTTTCTCGGATGCCACTTTGTCTGTACTTCAGTGATCCTGTATCCTTTGTTCGCAGCCATCATAACTATGAACCTGTGCCAGTCCGAACGGAGTTCAAGGTCGTCGATCACGCACTTTCTGAATCCTTTGATCCAGTTCATGTCGTGAACATCAACATCAAAAAGCCTGCGGGAGACCTTGTTGTAGATACGCGAAGCGAGCATTTTTCCGTCTTTTCTGCCCTGCCGCCAGCCGGTAACAAGATCGTAACCTTCTTTCAGTTTATTCAAAAGCAGAGGAATATCCTCTTCCGGGTCGCTTTCGAGATCTCCCGGAAGAAATAAAACAAATTCGCCCCTGCAGTTGGGAAAACCTGTCCTCATAGCTTCGGTCAGACCCATATTTCTTCTGTGGTAGAACGGCCTGATGAAATCATATTTTTTCAAACCCTCGTCTATTTTGGTTTTTGTATCATCGGTAGAACCGTCATCCACGATAATGACTTCGTAAGTGTTTGAGCTGTCGCTGCTTATTATTTTCTGCATCTTTTCGAACAGCGAAGGTATATTCTCCGCTTCATTATAGGCGGGAATGAATACTGATACCAGATTTTTAGATTTTTCCATCAGTTTTCCGGATTTTTGCTGATAAGTTAACGATAAAATGAACATAAATCAATATATGAAATAGATAATAATATGAACAATAACATTGTTTTTAAACAAAATCGGTAATATATTACAACAATTTTAATTAAATGGAGAGGTTTATAAAATGAGAAAAATGATACTGCTGCTGAGTACTGTCTGTCTTTTTGGACTTTATTCGGCGGAGATAAAGATAAAAGAAAACGGATTGACAGAATATAAGCTTTCATCGGCAAGCTCATACGGTTTTGATATGGAGTTCAGTCTGGCGGATATCAAATATTCTAACATTTCAACAGAAAAAGGCGAATTCATTCAGATCAGCTTTGACAGATCGAAAAATTCAAATACGGTAGGCGCGCCTAAACTTCCCGTTCTGAGAGAACTGATCGAATTTCCCGCTTCTTCAATTCCGGAAATTGAAATACTTTCAGTTGTGGAAAAAGAATTATTTCTCGAAGATCTCGGGATCTCGGATAAAATCATTCCTGCTCAGCCGAGCTACTCAAAATCAACTCCTCCGAGTGAAATTAAGTTTATTATTAATGAAAGCTCCTATGAAATAAACAGCTACCCGGAAGAAAATATTGCTGAAATTACCAAAAGCGGTAATATGAGAGGATCGGATGTGGGAGTTCTTGAGATCCGTCCCGTGTCCTATAACCCCGTAAGAAATTCGATAAAGGTTCTAACAGACATTAAGATCAGAGTAAGTTTCTCTTCGGTTAAATCAGATCCTGAAATAACAAAAGCGTCACACTATTCGCCATTTTTTGAAAATCAGTTCTCAAAATTCATTAATCACTTTCCTTCAACTTCAAAAGCCGATCTTACCAGGTATCCGGTAACATACCTCATAGTAGCGAACGAAATACTGACAGGCAACGCTAAACTTCAGGAATTTATTGACTGGAAAACTGAGAAGGGCTTTAATGTTATAACGCAGTTCTTTCCCTCTACGGCAACTACAGCCACCATTGATACATGGATAGAGAACCAGTACGCAAGTTTAAGCCCCAAGCCGACATTTCTTCTTATCATCGGAGATCAGGCGGGGACTTATGTAATACCTACCGAACAGAACCCGCCATTGGGATCTGCAGGATCTGTCAGCGTATCGGATCTGCTTTACAGCGTGATAGGAGCAACTTCATCTACGAACAGAATACCTTCGATATATGTCGGAAGATTTTCAGTCAACAACCTGACCGACCTTGATGCGCAGATCAACAAAACTTTATGGTACGAAAAATACCAGTTCGATACCGGATTAAATCCCGGACAGGATTTTACATACCTTTCAAGAGTGATGGGAGTTTCAGGGGTTGATGCAAGCTATGCGGCTACTTACGGGAACCCGCAGATCCGTTACGGGATGAGCTATTACTTTAACGACAATTACAGAATACCGCTTGACGGTTCAGGAGTGAACATAACAGGAATACCTTA
>CALMWI010000342.1 GCA_937873545.1 uncultured bacterium
CCTGATCGTTCCTATAGGTTCGGAGCTGAAAATACTTTCGTCAAGATTGTAGTCTATAAACCATTTCGCCTCAGTATCCACTATGAAATCTATCTTCGCATCGCTGATCGTAGCTATTCCCGGCAGATTAACTGAAGACCCGTCGGTCTGAACCCCGCCTGAAAAAATATCGTCGATGTTCTTAAGAAAATATGAAACAGGTATCCTTTCATCCACATCGTTCCCGAGAAAATCTATTCCTGAAAGCGATACGAATTTTATATTCGGGTTCCTGATGATAAAATCATTCAGCGCCGTTTTCGTCTTGAGTTCGTCTTTTACAAAGTAGCAAAGCTTATTCATCATGATAATTTCCTTTTTTTACGGTTTACACGATTTACAGGGTTTGTAATCCTGTTTAAGCGCATCCTCGCGTGATTTAAAATATACCTTATTGCTGTTCGGTATCTTCTTCCCCCATTCGCAATACAGCGTATGGAATTTGCCTGATCCGGAACCGACATAATTTCCTGTAACGGACGGCGCGGTGGTATCATTGCTTCCGCCGTGCCTGAAATCCCAGGGAGGCACAGGATCTTTTCCGGCCCAGAGACCAATTCGCTTTGTCCGGGCTGTAGCTTCCATATCGGCAAGTCTTTTTTCAGAATTATATCTTTTAAAATGCCATGCATAGCCTGCTTTTAATATCTCTTCGTTCAGAACTTTACCGTCAGGCAGAATAACTTTCGCGATCAGTCTGTCATACTTATCTTTATCAGATATAATCGCTTTAACCGTCTTTCCGAAACATAATGAAGAAGTAAATTCTTTCGCTTTCTGTCCGAAATCCTGCCTTTTTTCGGGACAGTCTATGCCGTCGAGCCTTATAGTAACCGGCATTTTAGCTTTTAAAATCTCTATCGTGTCGCCGTCTTTAACGGTTATTACTTTTCCGGTAATCTCATAACAGAAGCACGCACCCGCCAGAAGTATGACCGCGGTAAGAACTATTTGCATCAGGTTTTTCATAAGGCGGTAATATAAGGAAAATACTTAGATAATACAAAATACTTTACCGAAGCACTTTTATACATCGACCATGTATAATACATATACTACTATGTTACAATGTCGCACCCAAGTCGGGTGCGACGGGAAAAGTAGCAAAAGTAGTAGGCGGTAAGTGGTTTCAATCCACGCACCCGCGCTGCGTGTGACATACGAGTAATTAAGTAACAAAATAATCAAAAGTTAGAAAACAATCAACGCTAATATACTATTTCAAGGAACAAATCTTTAGTAATAAATCAGACATTTATATGTATCTTTCAATTATTTCATTAGTGCTAACTTCAATATCAAAGACTGTTTTGAAATGCTTAGCAATTAAATATGAAATCATCCTACCAATTAGCTTGAATCTTTCAACTGCGAGCAATGAACCTGCCGTTGAGTGGTCAGGTCCTTTTTGTTTATTATTTGAATTCTCGTAATCCCCGTCTTCCCAATCATTGCATAATTTTATATTATTTTGGAATTCTGGGTTGTTTTTTCCTTGTAATTTTCATCCGGCTCGCTTAATATCAGCATATCTGTTTCGCCGTTTGCGAATCTTTCAAGATTTTTCTCAAAATTTTCGTATGCCTTTAGTGCTTCGGTCTTTTCTTTATTCGATTGACTTCCATTCATAGTACACTCCATCAATAACCTTTTATCAGATTCGGGGGATGCCATCCCCCGTTTTGTGCGTAAAGCGTAATTTTATGTATCTGTATTATCCAAACCCGTCGAATTCGACGGGTTTGAAATTTTGATATTTATTCATTTAACTTTCCGTTTCTTATTATTTGAATTGCCCTTTCTGAGTTCAAATACTTGTCTGGTCTTTTCAATTTCGACTACGAGAGCTTTTTCGTCGGGCAGCAACATCATGTATTCGCTAGCCATTACTTTGTTGGGAAGTCCGTCAAGCGCGTATTTTGCTAGATCGTGACCTTTTTCTGCGCATAATATCAGTCCGACAGGCGGATTTTCGTCTTCGTTAGTCCAGTTTTCTTTTGCATAGTTCAGGTAAGTATGCATTTGTCCGCTGTCCGCATAGGTAAATTTCCCGAGCTTAAAATCGATCAGAACGAGACATCTCAGCCTTCTGTGATAAAAAACAAGGTCAACTTTGTACCACGAATCATCAATTCGCAGCCTTTTCTGACGGCCGACAAAAGTGAAATCAGTTCCAAGTTCGAGCAGAAATACCTCCAGCTTATGAATAATTCTCTCTTCAAGATCATTTTCAGAATATTCATTCTTCAGCGTTAGAAATTCAAGAACAAAAGGACTTTTTATTTCTTCTTCCGGGGATAAAATTTCACTGTCAAGCGGCTTTGAACCTTTCTTTAGCATAGCAGATTTATTTTTAGAAAGTGCTGTCCGTTCATAAAACATTGACGATATCTGCCTGTCAAGCTGCCTTTCTGACCATCCACCCCGCAAAGCTTCTGTTTCATAAAAATCTCTGGCATTCGGATTTTTTACCGATAATAGCCTAACATAATGCGACCACGGTAGTTTGAAAAAAACTGAAATACTCCTCAATTCAAATTTTTCAGACACTGTCTGTAAAATCTCTGTCTTGCAATCTTCGAGCTTATCTAATTTTTCAGACGGCGTCTGAAAAATCTTTTTTGCAGGCCATGTCGAATAGAACTTCCTCATTTGGCTCAAGTTTACAGTACCAAAACCTCTTCCAGCTCTGGCAGTAAGATCAAAAGAAAGCCTTTTTATTACTTCTTTTCCGTACTCCGCTCTGTCACTGCCTTTCTGCTCAAACTCAACAATCCTCCGCCCGATTTCCCAATAAGTCGCAGTTATTATACTGTTGATTGCTCTCACTGAAGTTCTTCTCGCTTCTTCTATAAGATTTAAAACTCCCTGAAACATTGAATCGTAATTATTTTCTAATTCCCCCGATTTCGCTGGAATTAAAACCTTTTCTTTTTTCATTTCACTTTCCATATTTTCGACCTTCTAAAGATAATTGTTCTTTTTGGATTTTCAAACTTTATTATTGCCATAAATCCGCTCCTTTCCCGTTGCATACAGATAAAGATACAATAGATCAGTGTCATCTAGTGACCCTCAAGTATTTTTTTTTATTTATTTTAACTTTTTTAACCATAACTAATCGTTTGATTAAAGTATGTTTTTTTCATAAATTACGACCCTTGAAAGGAGAATTATGAAAGACCGGTTCGGGAGAGATATCACATATTTAAGAATATCCGTTACGGACAGATGCAATCTGAGATGCACTTACTGCATGCCTGAAGAAGGTGTAGAGTGCCTGACCCATTCCGACCTTCTTACCTTTGAAGAGATCACAGATTTTACTAAATGCGCCGTAAGTCTGGGTATAAACAAAGTGCGTCTTACCGGCGGAGAACCACTCGTAAGAAAAGGAATAACCGAACTCGTGCGGATGATCTGGAACATTGAAGGCGTAAAAGACCTGTCGATGACGACCAACGCAGTTCTATTAAAGCAGTTCGCCGGACCGCTGAAAGAAGCCGGACTTAAGAGACTTAATATCAGTCTTGACACGGTTGACCGCGATAAATTCATTCAAATATCAAGAAAAGACCTGCTTTCCGATGTGCTTGAAGGCATAGATGAGGCTATATATTGCGGGTTTGATAAAATAAAGCTGAACTGCGTGGTCGAAAAGAGCAGAAATGAGCCTAATGCGCTTGCAGTAGCGGAATATGCAAAATCGAAAGGACTTGATGTAAGATTTATACGCACAATGAACCTTGATACAGGCGAATTCTGGGTGGTTGACGGCGGGATAGGCGGGGACTGCTCTATATGCAACAGGATCAGACTTTCTGCTAAAGGCGATGTACTCCCGTGTCTTTTCTCGGATATCGGCTTTTCAGTCAGAGAATTTGGAGCCTGCGAAGCTATAAAGATGGCTGTTGAAAGTAAACCGCAGAAAGGCACTTTAAGCAGATCTCATGAATTTTATAATGTCGGAGGATAGTATGACCAAAAAGTTTTCACATACGGACGAACAGGGAAGAGCGAACATGGTCGATGTCGGCGATAAGCCCGATATGATAAGAACCGCTGAAGCTGAGGGGAAGATACTTCTGTCGAAAGAAGCCTTAAAGCTGATTCTGGAAAATAAAAATAAAAAAGGCGCTGTTCTGACTACTGCCCAGATAGCGGGTATAATGGGCGGAAAAAAAACTTCCGAACTTATACCTTTATGCCATCCTCTGAATATAAACAAACTTGATGTTACTACTGAGCTTGTTGAAGACGGAGTAGTCGTGAAAAGTTTTGCAAAATGCACAGGAAAAACTGGGATCGAAATGGAAACGCTCACAGCCGTAAATATCGCCCTTCTGACGATTTACGATATGTGCAAAGCTGTTGATAAAAAAATGATAATTACAGATATAAAGCTGATCTCTAAAACCAAGGATAAAATATAATGCAGACCGGAAAAATTAAGGCGATATGCATATCGGAAAAAAAAGGAACGGAAAAACATTCAGTTCCTTCGGCGGAGATAAATGACAAAGGTATCCTAAGTGATGCTCACGCAGGGGACTGGCACAGGCAGATAAGCCTGCTCTCTTATGATGAAGTCAGAAAGTTCAAGAATGCCAATCCGCATGTAAAGATCGAGGACGGGGCATTCGGTGAAAATCTTCTTATAGAAGGCATCGATCTCTGCAAACCCAAGATCGGCGATAAAGTTACTATAGGTGAAGTCGAACTGGAGATCACTCAGATCGGAAAGGACTGTCACGGCGACGGATGTACCATCTACAGGGCTGTAGGCAAATGCATCATGCCGAAAACAGGGATCTTTACAAAAGTAATAAAGCCGGGTATTATAAAAACCGGCGATGAGGTGAAATATTTTGATTAAACCGGAAAAGATACAGATCATAACCTTAAGTGACAGGGCTTTTAAAGGAATTTACGCAGACCTGAGCGGACCGAAGATAAAAGAGCTGCTTGAAGAGCATTATCCAGGCAGAAATGTCGAGATAAATATAGAGATAATTCCGGATGACAAAGAAATGCTTCATAAAGCACTTGAAAAAGCTGTCGAATCCGGAGTCGATGCGGTCTTCACGACGGGAGGAACAGGAGTAGGACCGAGAGATATCACGCCGGAAGTTGTGACAGAATTTGCGGATAAACTCCTGCCCGGGATCATGGATCACATACGGATAAAATACGGTTCTATCAACCCGAACGCCCTTTTATCTAGAAGCGTAGCAGGAGTTAAAGAAAAGACCCTGATCTACTCGCTTCCGGGCAGCGTCAGGGCCGTTGATGAATATATGAATGAAATCTTAGTTACAATAGACCATCTCTTCAAAATGCTTTACGGAGAAGGACATTAACCTATTCTGAAGGAACTTCCTGAACAGGCGGCTGTTCCGGAGAAGAATCGTCCTCTTTCGCTTTTGATTTCCTTTGTTTCTTCTTTTCGCGTCTTTCTTTTTTAGCCCTCTGCGCTTCTTCGTCAACTTTAGGTTCGTAAAATATTCTTGTTATAGTAGAAACCGTCGCTGTTTTAAAATATTCGTATCTTAAAAACAAAAACGCGTCCTTAGTCAGTACAGGAAAATCATTATCCAAAGATATCGCAAGCTGTTTAGCATAAAATCCGTCGTTCGCCTTCCATTTTTTTGTGTCAACCATAAATATCGATTCATACGGGTCGTACTTTCCCATAAAAACAATATCTTCGCCCAAAAAACCTATCCCGTTATCCTTTGTAGCCACATCGCCCATAATAACTTCCGAGCTTTCATTTTTAACGATCTTTGAAACTATCTCGGTTTCTTTTATCGCTACTGTCGCTACCTGAAGATTGATAATATTTGTTCTTTTCTCTCTTAAGTCGAGAGGTGTTTTTGAGATCGGCAAAGCCTTACAATAATAAAGCTTTTTACCCGACGGGCTCCACTGATACGGATAGTCAGTAAAGCCTGATAAATTATCCACTGTAGTGCCTATTTTGTCTTTCATATTATAAATATTTAGAGAATATTCAGCATAACCTTTACCCTGAATCATATCTTTTTTATATGAAACAAAAGCAAAAACATAAGGGACCGTCGGAGAGCATACGGGTCTAAGCTGATCGAACTGCTTTTTTATACACAGAGTATATTTTGCGCCTTTAAAGTCTGCGTCTTTATACTGGAACAGCTTTCTGACTACGGCGATGTTCATATCGTCCGCGAATTTTTCTTTCTTGCTTTCTTTCTGGAGTTTGAGCGTGAAAAAAAGGTCTTCTCCGGTAGAATTGAAATCTGCGTACAAACAGTGGTTTACCGTACCTTTCGGTTCTTCAAAATCAAGCCTTGAAATCTTTACGGCAGACTCATCCATCAGGTGCGGGTCCAGAATTTCTACAATATAGATCTGGTCCCTGTTCTCATAACCGTTAGAACTAAATGCCATATAATTTTTATCCGGATGCCAGTTGGCTCCCCTATCCTGAACAGGAAAAGATATTCTTCTTATGTTACGCTCATAATCTTCTATAGAGGAAACCTGAACTAAAAATTGTGATTCGATGTTATAAAGTATCAGTTTTATTGATTTGTCATCAGTTGTAGTAACTTCAAAACTTAGAAGATTATTATCAAAAGGGGCGGCCTGGATATTTGAGATATATCCGTTAAGCTCAGGGTCATCACCGGCTATGATGTCTTCCATCGTAAGGTTCTTCCCGTCAAAGATATTTTGAACGAGTTCTGAAATTTTTTCGGAGCTTAAAGTATCAGTCTTTTCGGCAGCTGGCGCCGGAACATCCTCCGGGGCTATAGCGGCTTCAGGCGCGGGTTCTGTTTGTTCCTCAGTCTTAATTTCCTCTTTTATAACCGCTTCAGGCTCGTCTTCTGTTTGAGCCGGAACAGATATCTCAATAGCCGGAACATCTTCTTCAAGAACCGTATCGCCCAAGATCGGATCTTCCGTCTGAGAAAAAGTAATTGAACTGATCATTAGTACTGCCAATAATAGTTCTTTCATAATTTACCCCCGTTCATAAATGTATATCATTTTTCCTCGTCATCACCGAAAAGGTCAGGCTGTATTTTGCTTTGCTTTTTTTTCCTATCGACTCTACCTTCATCAAAAATTTCCAGCGGTAAGGTTTCATTAATCACTGTTGTTTCTTCCGGCACTTCTTCCGATGCGCTTCCGTTGTCTGGTTTTTCAGCTTTTATTTTGATAATATTCTTATTTGACATCCTGATCCCGTTGGCAGAAATCCCTTTGACCTTAAAATCCTTTATATCGAATTCGACCAGAAAATTTCTCATCTTTTTTGAAGGCTCAAGTTCGCATGTGAAATGTAGGTCAGTCCGTTTTGTAAAGTACTCCAGCCTGCATCCCTCGGGATAATATCTGTAGTCCTTATCCAGAATATACTTAATATCCGAAAATCTTTTGAGGTAACAGTAATTTGTTTTTTTGTCTCTGTAAATAACAGAAAAAACCGTACCGTTTATATGGCTCACAACATCGAAATACTGAAGTCCTTTGCCGATGAACTCTTTCTCGTTGACCCTCACTACCTTATGCATTCCGTTCTTGAACATCAGAAGAACATGGGAAAACTCGCTGACCATAATGAACTCTTCGGATTTAAGGTTGGTCCCCAGATATCCGTTAGCCCTGTCATAATACAGCTTTATATTCTCAATTGCCGCATCCTTTGCCAGTATGGTTTCAAGACTTTCAATTTTAGTTCTTCGAGGATACGCAGGTCCGTATTTCTCTAAAAGGTCCTTTATATAATCAATTGTGAATCCGGTAATCCTTCCGAGGTTTTTCTTAACAAGTTTTATTTCAGTTTCGATCTCTTTAAGTTCTTTCTTGTTTTTATTCAGATCGAATCTTGAAATTTTCTTAATAGGCAGCTGAAGGAGCTTTTCCACATCTTCGTAAGTCACTTCTCTTATAAGCTCATTCGAAAAAGGTATGAAAGCGTCAAGGACAGCATTAAGTATCATCTTGTAATTATTTAGCTCTTCAATTCTCTGATAAATGCGGTTCTCTATAAATATCTGAGCAAGCGTTCTCGCATGGAATTTTTCATTCAGCAGTTCAAGCTTTATCTCAAGTTCCTTTTTTAGATATCCTACCAGATTGTCAGTGGTCTCTTTTACCACATCGGTAATGGTAGTGACAACAGGCATATCATCTTTTATAACAAGGAGCGATACTGAAATACTCTGTTCGCACTCCGAAAAAGCATACAGTGCGGATATAGCCTCGTCCGAATTGTAACCTCTTGCAAGATTTACTTCTATTTCCACCTCTGAAGTCGTATAGTCATTAATAGATGCGATCTTCAGTTTACCGGATTTTGACTGCTTTTCGATCGAAGCTATTACCGATTCGGTCGTTGTACCGAAAGGAATTTCTTTGATTACGAGTTTTTTATCTGTCGGAGCTTCAATAACAGCTCTTACCCTTACTTTGCCGTTCCCATCGCTATACCCGCTCACATCTATCAGCCCGCCATGTAAAAAATCCGGGTAAAGACTGAATTCTTTACCTTCAAGATAATCGATCTGAGCCTGAAGCACTTCCGCAAAATTATGGGGCAGTATCTTTGTCGCCATTCCTACTGCAATACCTTCGACACCGAGAAGAAGGAGCACGGGTATCTTCGCCGGAAGAACAACCGGTTCCTGATTTCTTCTGTCATAAGAATCCTTAAATTCTGTAATGTCGCTGTTGAAAAGCACTTCCTTCGCAAGCGGAGTCAGACGGGCTTCAATATACCTTGCCGCCGCCGCACCGTCACCAGTTATTATATTTCCAAAATTACCTTGGGTATCTATAAAATAATCTTTTGATGCAAGCCCGACAAGAGCATCCCCTATAGATGCGTCGCCGTGAGGATGGAACTGCATTGTGTGTCCGACAATGTTCGCGACTTTATTGAACCTTCCGTCGTCCATCCTGAACATTGAATACAGAACTCTGCGCTGAACAGGTTTAAGGCCGTCTTTTATGTCGGGAATAGCTCTTTCTTTAACGACATAATTGGCGTATTCGAGAAAATTTGAATCTATAAGCTGTTTAAGATTGCTCATTACTTATTTCAGACAATTGTTTATCTGATCCCTTAGTTTTTTTGCTTCTTCTCCTGCCCGTTCGGCAAAATCAGCTCCCTCAGACGCGAAAATTATGCCTCTTGACGAATTGACCAGAGAAAGAACATCATTTTTAACAAATCCGTACTTAACTGTGTTTTCCAGATCACCGCCCTGAGCTCCGATCCCCGGGATGAGGTACGGAAGTTCGGGAGCCGCTTTTCTGATGTTTTCTAACATCTGAGGATGAGTCGCCCCGACGACCAGACCGCAGTTCTTTTTTGTGTTCCATGTGTTTATTCGCTCGATCACAAATTCATAAAGATACCTGCCGTCAGCCATTTTCTGCATCTGAAAATCAAACGATCCTTTATTAGATGTTAAAGCCAGAATGAAAACTCCTTTGTCTTCCCTTTCTAGGAACGGACTTATCGAATCTTCGCCCATATACGGGCTGACCGTTATTGCATCGCAGTTGAAGTGGTCAAAAAAGGCCTGTGCATATTTTTTTGAAGTGTTGCCGATGTCGCCTCTTTTTGCATCGGCTATCTTTATAACGCCGTCACCGATGTATTCCAAAGTTCTTTCAAAGTATTCGATCCCCCTTGTTCCGAACTGCTCATAAAATGCAAGATTCGGTTTATAAG
Source organism: uncultured bacterium (assembly GCA_937873545.1). Lineage (GTDB taxonomy): Bacteria > UBA4055 > UBA4055 > UBA4055 > UBA4055 > UBA12480. The sequence goes on from CALMWI010000342.1 coordinate 9,767, forward strand.
CTGCGGCAAACTCTTTCGTAGCTTCGATGATTTCTTTGTTGAATTTTAGAACAGGATCTTTCTCGTTTTTTAGAACGGCAGGGAGTTTGTTAAGCTCTACATCCAATCCTACGCATACTGCCGATCCTCTTTCTTTAATCGTTTTAATTACATTTTCTTTGAAATTCATTGACCTTCCCCGTTTGATATTTTAAATCCGAAACAAAGTCCCTTTAATTTTTTACCCCCGATCTCATAAGTCTTCGTGGTAATAAGTTTCCCGCCCAGTTTCTTATAGAAATTCTTCGATTCATTATCTTTCAGCACCCATATAATATACGAAAAAATCTTGTTTTGTCTAAATATTTCTTCATAAAGTGCTATAAATTTTTTTCCTATTCCTTTTTTCTGATGCTCTTTCAGGATATAAATCGCTTTTATTTCGCCGTCGTAACCATCGGTCCTTTTTGAATTTTTTCTCTTTTTTCCGCCCGAGCAGAAACCGATCGCACTGCCGTTTTTTTCAGCTATCAGAAAACAACGGAAAGGATCCTGAATTTCCTTTAGGGTCTCTTTCCATTTCAGAGCGCTCTTTTCATAGGACATTCCGTCAAGTTTTTCGTCGGGAACTATTCCTTTGTAAGTGGTTCTCCAGCAGTCAACATGAACTTTCGCTATTTCAAAAGAATCTTCAATGCTTGCTATCCGTATTTTATAACCGTCATGCATCAATGTTCTGTGCGAAGTGGCATTTTTCTATTATAAAATCTTTTCTCGGCGGTACATCATCGCCCATTAGCATTGTGAAAATCCTGTCAGCTTCAACTGCATCTTCAATATTTATCCTTTTGATCAGTCTTTTCTCAGGATCTAAAGTCGTCTCTTTTAACTGCTCGGGATTCATCTCTCCCAGTCCTTTATACCTCTGCACCTGAATACCCTTTGCATCCTCACCGCCCAGCTCTTGTAATATTCTTGCCTTTTCCTCTTCGTTTCCGGGATAAATATAATGAGATATTTTCCCTTTTGTTACCCTGTAAAGCGGAGGCATTGCCAAGTAAATGTGCCCTCTTTTTATAAGTTCAGGCATATATCTGTAGAAAAATGTGAGCATAAGCGTATTGATGTGAGCTCCGTCAATATCGGCATCTGTCATAACAATGATCTTTCCATAACGCAATCTTTCAAGAACGAATCCGTCTCCGTTCGATGAAAATGCTGTCGTATCCCCGTTCTGTCCGGGAACAGAGTCAATCTCTGAATCTCCTATCCCCGTACCTATAGCGTTTATAAGATTTTTTATCTCTTCGTTGGCAAGCATTTTATCAAGCCTTGCTTTTTCCACATTAAGTATTTTTCCCCTTAACGGCAGAACCGCCTGTGTTTTAATGTCCCTTCCGTCAACCGCAGAACCGCCTGCAGAGTCTCCCTCTACAATAAATAATTCGCAATCCATAGGATCAGACCCTTTAGAGCAGTCATAAAGTTTTGCAGGCATAGATCCGCCTTCAAAAGCCGATTTCCTTCTTATAAGATCTTTAGCTTTATGAGCCGCTTCTCTTGCCCTTAAGGCTTCAGTACATTTATCCAGTATCATTCTGGAAATTCTCGGATTTTCATTCATCCATTCAAGAAGTTTTTCATAAACCAGAGACTGTACTATACCTGTTATTTCACCGTTCCCCAGTTTCGTTTTCGTCTGACCTTCGAATTGCGGTTCCATGACCTTGATTGATATTACGGCTGTCAAACCCTCTCTGACATCCGACCCGGTAAGCTTCATTTTATCGTTTTTAAATATCTTGCTGTCTAGAGCGTACTTGTTTATAGCTCTTGTCAAAGCGGATTTAAAACCTTCTTCGTGCGTACCGCCTTCTATAGTATGTATATTGTTTACGTAAGACTCTATATTTTCTCTGTATGTGTCGTTCCAGGATAAAGCTATCTCCATAGGAAAATCGTCAATGGTTTTTTCGATCAGGATCGGTTCGCATACGCTTTTTTTATTTTCGTCAATGTATTTAACGAATTCCTTTAGTCCGCCGTGATACTGGAATTCGAAAAAAGGCAGAGATCCGTCTTCTTTTCTGGATATTTCTCTATTGTCTTTAAGCGTGATCTTGAGCCCTTTATTTAGAAAAGCCAGCACTCTAAGCCGGTGAGCAATAGTTTCATAGTTAAATATTATGGTTTCAAATATCTCGGGATCAGGATAAAATGTCTGTTTCGTCCCTCTCAGCTCTGAGTTTTCAACGACTTCAAGCGGTTTTACAGTTATTCCTTTTTCAAACTCAATCCTATAGTGTTTTCCTTCCCTGTGAACTTCGGTAATCATCAGTTTTGATAGCGCATTCACGCATGATACACCTACTCCGTGAAGGCCTCCGGAAACCTTATAATTCTCTTTGTCGAATTTACCGCCGGCATGAAGTATTGTCATGGCAACTTCTACTCCGGGTTTATTTTCCTCTTTATGAAGATCAACAGGAATACCCCTTCCATTATCCAGAACGGAAACCGCGCCGTCTTGAGTTATCTCCACATCCACTCTTGTACAGTGCCCTGCAAGCGCTTCATCGATAGAATTATCAACTACCTCATTTACAAGGTGATGAAGACC
>CALMWI010000343.1 GCA_937873545.1 uncultured bacterium
GAGCAAGCTTTGGATAAAAGAATATCGCGAATTTGCACAGGGTTTTTACCACTTTTACATCTTTTTCGAACTTTATCTTAAAATCCGATTTTATGATCTTGATAACTACATCTTCACCTGAAACGAGCCTTGCTTTGTAAACCTGACCGACTGAGGCTGTGGCAAGAGGTTTTTCGTCAATATACGAGAATTTTGATCTGTCTATATTTTTTAGAGCTTCTTCAGATCTGATCGGAATATTGGCTCTGTAGAGCTTTGACAGCTCGATACATGTATTCTCGTTTAAAAAATCTATTCTGAGCGCGTGAACCTGGCCTATCTTCACGGCTAAAAGCCCCATTTTCTGGATCTTTATGATATCGGGCTTGTTACCGTAGATCATGCGTATGAGTTGTATGAAACTGAATATGTTCATTTCTGCAGATAGATGATTTTAATTTCAAGAGAAGTATTCTCTTTAACTGTAAAAGCTGCTTCCCTAAAATCAGGCGCGCCCATGAAAACTTTTGCATTCCTTGAAAAACCGAATCCTTCCTTCGGAGCTCCGATCCAGTTCTTATCGAGCTTTCTGTTCTCATTCTGATCATGCATCAGAGTTATTGCATAAGTGCCCGGAACTGTCTTGAATTCGAATATCGTTTCACCTTCGATAATAATCCCGCTGAAAGCCAGAACTGCATTATCGGACATTTCAGGAAAACCTTTTTCCGAATCGAACACAAGCAGCCTGCATCTTCCGATATCGTTTTTAAAACCAGTACCTGTAACTTTTATATAGATGCTGTCCGGTTCTGCCGCAGATGTCAGGCTTATAACACTCAGCAGTACAGCTATGATATACTTTATCATAATTTTATCCCGTCCTTTTTCATTATAAGCTCTGCAGAAATTCTGCCTGATTCATAGATGGTTGGAAGGCCGCTGCCGGGATGTGTTCCTCCTCCGACGAGATAGCAGTTCTTGAATTCCTCGAATTCGTTGTGCGGGCGGAAGTAGAGCATCTGACCTACATTATGGGCCAGATTGAAGGTCGCTCCGAGATAAACCGAATGTTCGCTTTCCCAATCTGCAGGCGTTACGATCTTCTCCTCTTCGATGTTCTCTCTTATCCCTTCGTAACCGCCCCTTGTTTCGAGCGCTTCGAGTATCCTGTTCCTGAAAGATGATCTCTCTTTTTCCCAGTCTATTTTACTTTTATTATTGGGAACAGGAACAAGTACATAAATAGCGCTTTTTCCTTCCGGCGCAAGGGTTTTATCAGTAACCGAAGCATTATGCACATAGAATGAAAAGTCGTCCGACAGCTTCATTTCTTCTGTGATCTCATCCACATTTTTCTTATAATCATCAGCGAATATAATGCTGTGATGAGCTATGTTCTTAAATTCTTTTTTAACTCCGAGATAAAGCATAAAAGTGGAGCAGGAATAGCCCTTCGAAGCAAGATTTTCATCGGTCCATTTCCTCCTGTTCTCTTCTGGAACGATCTCGGTCATTGCATAAGCGAAATCCTCGTTTATAACCGTATGATCGGCTTTCTCGATCTTTCCGTCAGCAAGTTCAACACCTGTTGCTTTACCG
>CALMWI010000344.1 GCA_937873545.1 uncultured bacterium
GTTTTTGAATGGTTAGATGTGATCGCCCTGTTGTCTCCGTAAGGTCTTAATACCCATATTTTGCCTTCCGCTACAAATGTTGCAGTCAGAGTATCCGGATTGTCTGTTTCTATAGGTGAATCATAATAATCCCCCATTTCGCCTGAATTCTCGTAAATGTAGTTTATTTTGTCAACCGAGAATATCTCAACATAGTTCTGGGAGTTGACATCGGGTGACATCTGTACCTGATAACCTTCAAAGTCTTTAACCCTTGTGAACGGATCGATGAACAGCTCCGGACCGGTGAAAGATTCGTAACCGTCGTCTTTTGTAAAGAATTCATGCGACTGCCATTCAATAATTACACTATTGTCGTCATAAGTTACTTCGATCTTCGGTGACGGCGGCGGCGGCGGTCCTGTAAAATCGGGAACTCCGTCCCCGACATCCAGCCTGCCGTTATCAAAACCGTAGCGTATCCATGTTCCCTGCGGCAATACTCCGTTTTCTTTGTCATATTTTACCATATAACCGTAACCGTCTCTGTCACCATTCTGAAGATCACCGGTTATACCGTATTTCCCGTCCTGGCTCTCTTGTTCTCTTCCGTGAGGAAGAAGGTTATCTTCGCTGTCTGCTGTGTGTGTGTAAACATCAACGATCGGGGTAAGTAATGAATCCAATTTAAAGTCTCCTTCACCCGCGTCTGGGCCTGAGTATTCCTGCTCAACCCACCAGCAGTAGGTATCGCCTCTCAGGTCGCCGAATATCAGATCTTTTCCGACATCCTCGCCGTACCATCCGTCGCCTTTCTTCACTCCGAATTTTTTTACATAAGTATCGAACATCGGAATATCATATACTCTTTCAGCCCATACGACATTATAGAGAGCGTCGTACCATCCTTTACTATAAAGTTCGGGGTCAAGACCATCTTCGAGATTGACAACTGAATCATCGTCATAATTCGGATCCTGATCCAGAGAAGTGTGGAAATTTTCGTTCACGATAAAAGCAAGCGTAAGTTTTAATGAATCCTGGTTATTGAATTTCCATACTTTCTTGTTTGCTATATAATTATCGATAACGCCATCCTGATTTATATCAGTACCT
>CALMWI010000345.1 GCA_937873545.1 uncultured bacterium
GTTTCACGGCACGAATTCTGGGAAATGCTGAAGAAACTGAAAACAAAAGGGATTACGATACTCGTTTCCACGCCGTATATGGATGAGGCTGAGCTCTGCGACAGAATAGCTCTGATCCAGCGGGGCAGGATAATGCGTATTGACACTCTTGATAATATCGTTTCGGCTTTTACGGGACATCTTTATGCGGTAAGATCAAATGATATGTACAGATTGAATTCCGATCTGAAAGAGTTCGAGGGCATAACTTCCGCTTATATTTTCGGCGAATTCATACACGCGGATGTTAAGAACTGTCCCGACGGAAATAAACTCCTAAGCTATCTTGAAGCAAGAGATCATAAAGACATTAAAATTTTCCCTGTGCAGCCGTCTATTGAAGACTGCTTTATGGAACTGATGAATAAAGAAGAGAACAGATGAACGAAAATATCATAATAACTGAAGATCTTACAAAAAAATTCGGAAGCTTCACAGCCTGCGATAAAATTTCATTCAGCGTGAAAAAGGGCGAGATATTCGGATTTTTAGGCGCGAACGGAGCGGGAAAGACCACTGCTATCAGGATGCTCTGCGGACTGCTTCTACCGACTTCAGGTAAAGCTTCTATCGGCGGTTATGATATTTATAAAGACACTGAAAAGATCAAGCTGAACATAGGCTATATGAGCCAGAAATTTTCGCTTTATGAGGACTTGACCGTTAAGGAGAATATTGAATTCTACGCCGGAATTTACAGGCTGAGCACGAAGGATATTAAAGAGAGATCGAAGATGCTGATCAGCGAGCTCGGGCTTGAAAGATCGGCGGATTCTCTGATAAGATCGCTTCCACTGGGCTGGAGGCAGAAACTGGCTTTTTCGGTAGCGGTAATTCACAACCCCAAGATAGTTTTTTTGGATGAACCCACAGGCGGAGTCGATCCTGTGACGAGAAGGCAGTTCTGGGATCTTATCTATAAAGCGGCGGACGACGGGATCAGCGTTCTGGTGACCACTCACTATATGGACGAGGCTGAATACTGCGGCAGGATAAGCATGATGGTTGACGGGAAAATAGCCGCGATGGGAACTCCGGCTGAACTGAAGAGCAGCTATAATGTCGGTTCGATGTATGAGGTGTTCCTGCATCTTGCGAGAGGTAAAAATGAATAAATTCAAAGGATTTGTATATAAGGAATTTCTGCATCTTGTAAGAGATTACAGAACGATGATAATTCTTATCGGAATGCCCGTAATTCAGGTCATACTTTTCGGGTTCGCCATCAGGAACGAGCTCAATTCGGTCAACATAGGCATTCTTGACAGATCGAAGGATGAAATGACGCAAAAACTTACTTCCAAGATCCTGTCGTCCGATTATTTTATTTTAAAAGAATATCTGACGGATGAAAGTCAGATAGACGCGGCATTCAAAAAAGGGCTGGTCAAGGAAGTTATAGTTTTTGAGAGCGGTTTCGCGGAAAAACTTCAGAAAGAAGGCAGAGCCGAAGTTCAGATCATCACAGACGCATCGGAGCCTAATATGGCTAATCTCGCGCTTTCTTATACGACCGGAATAATTCTGGTTTTTTCTCAATCGCTTTCCGCCGGGAAAGAAAGGTCATTTGTCATTACGCCTGAAATTAAGATGCTTTATAATGAGGAGCTTAAGAGCGTTTTCATGTTCGTCCCCGGTATAATGGCGACGATACTCATGCTGATCTCGGCCATGATGACAAGTATAACCATCACAAGAGAGAAAGAATTCGGCACGAT
>CALMWI010000346.1 GCA_937873545.1 uncultured bacterium
GGTTCTAACATGAGAAAAAACCTGATATTAAAACTGATGTTTGCATCTGTGGTGTCATTTGCTCTCACAGGATGTTTTTTAGCATCAAATCCGTCACAAGAAGAAATGATGAGAGATGCCGATTACGGCCGGAATTTTACTCAGGAACAGGCTCAGGAAATTCTTCTCGACAATTTAAAGAATATGTTTAAGAATTATGAGAGCGCAAAAATAGAATTTTCCGAGTTAAAGAAAGCTTACATTTATTATGAGATAGGCGATAAAACCATTTTCGGATATGCTATAAACGCGATAATTAATTCCAAGAACAGTTCGGGGGTATATTCTGGCGACAGAACCCATCTGTTCTTCTTAAAAGATGACAGAGTGTTTTATAATTATACCAAACCTGATGCGAAATTAAAAAAAGCGATCTGGATCGAACTTCACCCCGATATATCCGAATAAACAAATAGATTAACTATACTTTATTTCTTAAGCTGACTTCTTCAAGAACATCATGATCCAGATCTCCGGTCATTATCTTCATGAAAAGAGTTCCCGGTTTTTTGAGGTTATCAACTGTGTCGAATTCCTTTACGGTATTGTCATCGATGACTAAAACTTTATCTGCATGTGAAGCTGTTGCAAGCCTGTGAGTCACTATAATGCAGCTTGTGTCGGGCAGATTGCGCCTGAAATTATCCCAGAATGTTTTTTCGGTATTTGCGTCCATTGCCGCCGTGCAGTCATCCATTAAAAGAAGCTTAGGTTTTCTGATAAGCGTTCTTGCTATCGACACTCTTTGTTTCTGACCTCCGGACAGGCTTAAGCCTTTCTGCCCCAGAACGGTATCGAGCCCCTTAGGGAATGTTTTCATTTCTTCTGACATTATTGCGGTATCAAGGCTTTTGTTTATTTCAGCTTCTGTAAATTTATCTCCGAGTTCAAGATTATCCCTGATCGATTCGGAAAACAGAACATTTTCCTGTTTTATGTAGCCGATAATGGATGCAAGAGATGCGTGAGATATCTTATTTAAAGGTTCTCCATTAATAAAGATATTGCCTTTAACGTTTATCAAATTCCCTGCGATAAGCTCAAGAAGAGTTGATTTACCGCTTCCGAGCGGACCGACTATTGCCAGACTTTCACCTTTATTAAGTTCGAATGATATATTGCTTAAAATATCCTTTTCAGAGTCGTCAAATCTGAATGATAAATTCTCGATCTTTAAATTTTCGAAATCCGAAACCGTTTTCTTATCCCCAGTATTATCAGGGTAATCGAATTCGGGGATGTCAGTTTCTTCAAGCCTGTCAACATAACGGAAGACCTGTTTTGAAGATGCGTAGAACCAGCTGATCGTCCATATAGGTTCGACCATTCTCTGCAGGTAAATTATAAACAGCAGCAGCGTTCCCAGAGTAATATTACCTTTAACTACATAGTAGCTGCCGACAAATATAACGATAATAATACCCGCATTGTTAACGAGCATTGAGAAAAACTGTATCACGAGATTGATCTTTAAAAATCTCTTTTCTTTTTTTACCCTTACCGCGAGTACTTCATCGAATTTGGCAATCTGATCTTCCTCGCTTAAGGTGGTTTTGATCACCCTGATGCCAGAGAAACATGATTCGAGCACATTATTGCAGTCCGAGATCGCCTTCTGTTTCTGCATCGTGAATTTTACCATCTTGTGTTCGGTCTTAGATAATATCAGCACTAAGAACGGTAAGGGTATAAAGGTATAGAATGTCAAAGGTACCGAATAATAGAACATTACGCTTAATGTAAAAGCAAGTATCAGGATCGCTTCGATCGGACGCATAACGCCGGAACAGGAATACCACGATATTCTGTCCCATGCGCCGTCTATATCGTCAGTAAGTCTTGTCAAAAGGTCGCCTGTCCTGAATTTCTTGAAAAAGTGGAGATTTTTTTTGGTGAAATTAGCAAAATATTGATTTCTGACCATCACTGTGAACTTTAAGTTCATAAACGATCTGAAATTCGGAAGAAATACTGAAATAAATTCATGGAAGAAGGCCGCAAAAAGGTAGAGCAGAACAAGATGATGTGCTTCAACTTTATCATAATCTGTGCCGAACATATCAACTATGTATTTAAGAAATATCGGGAATGCGGTTTTGGCAAATATCGAAACCGCGCTTACCAATAGAACGAAGAACAGTTTCAATTTTGTCTGTTTCCAGAACTGCCAGAACCATTTAAAATACTCTAACATTTCCCTGCCGTTTAATCCCTTTTAGCTATTCCTGTCTGCGTCCAGTAAAGGTTCGCGTACAGGCCTTTTAAATTTATCAGTTCGTCGTGACTGCCCTGCTCCACAAGTTCACCCCGGTCGAGCACGATTATCTTATCCGCCTCTTCAATCGTTGAAAGCCTGTGGGCGATTATTATAGAAGTCCTTCCCTTTAAAAGTTTTTCCATGCTTCTCTGTATCTCAGCTTCAGTATATGGGTCTATCGAGCTTGTGGCTTCATCCATTATCAGTATCTCAGGTTCGAATGTAAGCGCTCTTGAAAATGAGAGAAGCTGCCTTTCTCCGAAAGACAGATTACCTCCGTCCTCCGAAAGTACGGTTTTAAAACCCTGTGGGAAATCGGAAAGATAATTATATATACCCATTTTTTTTGACGCTTCAATGACTTTTTCTTCAGGAATATCTTTTCTCAATACTCTAAGATTATCCATTATATCGCCCGGGAAAAGAAAAATGTCCTGAAGCACAAGGCTCATCATTGACCTCAACTCCTTCATATCCATATCCCGCAGATCAACTCCGTCTATCGTAATGCTTCCTTCGACCGGATCATAGAACCTTGTCAGAAGCGAAATTATCGTTGTTTTTCCGGATCCTGTTGCGCCTACTATAGCTACCGAAGAGCCTTTGTCGATCGTGAAACTGATATTTTTAAGAACAGGCTTTTCGCTATCATAATGGAAAGAAACATTCTTGAACTCGATCCTGTGCATGAATCCGTCAACCTTAACCGGTCTGTCAGTTTCTTTAACTTCAGGAACCGTATCCAGTATTTCAAATATCTTGTCTCCGGCTCCGAACGCTCTCTGAAGTTCCCTTATCTGTTCTGAGATCATAACAAGAGGCTGTACGGCAAGGTGTATATACTGAATGAACATCCACACGGTACCTATGGAGATGGTTCCCGCTTTTATCCAGTCAATGCTGTTATAAAGTATAAGATAGATCACAACCTGCGGGCAAAGCATCATTACGAACCAGACGCTCTGTTCCATGATCGATATTTTGAATTCATACCATCTTTTATCCTGGTTAACCTTGTCGAATTTTCTGATTGACCAGTCGAGATTGTTAAGGTTCCTCAAAAGAGGTATAGCTTTGATGTGCTCGCTCAAAAATCCGATAATCCGCGAATATAATTCTCTGTCTTTTCTGAACATCGGCCTCATTTTGCTGAAAACTATGTATGCACCGAGCAGATAGACAGGTGAAATTGAAAGGACGATCAGCGTAAGTTTTACGTTCGTGAACAGCATTATGCTTACGGCAATTATAATATTCAGAAATCCGCCGAGAAGCGAGAGTCCTATTGACGAAAACATCATGTAAAGTTTCTGGGAGTCGGATTCGATCCTGCTTATCAGCCTTCCTGTTCCGTGCTTGTCAAAAAATGATATTGAAAGTGTAAGAATATGCCTTAGCAGCACCCTCTTAATATTGTTCACAATATCTATGCCCATATATCCGATGACAAGCTGCTGGAAGTACTGTATGGCTCCTAGAAGTATTAATATGGACAGATATGCGACCGCAAAAACGAGAACTTTTTCAAGCATTCCGGATCTAGTAGCTTCAGGAATAGCCTTGTCTATCATTTCTCTGAAAACAAGCGGAAGAGCGGCGTTTAATGCAACTCCCAGAACGACTGTCAGCGTAGCGAAAATAAGGGCTTTCGTGTGTCCTTTAAAAAACACAAGGATCCTTTTAAAGGTAGCTCCTGATATTTTTGCTGCTGTTTCTTCGCCGTCTCTCTTCATAATCCGTTTCTTAAAAAAAGGGCGGAACACCGCCCTTTAAAGTTTAAGCTCTGTCCTGTTTGATCTTTTTTATCAGCATTTCAAGTATCTTAATAGCAGAATCCGCGATCACTGTTCCGGGTCCGAAGATGGCTGCGGCACCGGCTTTGTATAAGAAGTCGTAATCCTGTACCGGAATAACTCCGCCGACGATTATCATAATGTCTTCTCTGCCGAGTTTTTTTAGTTCCGCTATAACATCCGGAACAAGCGTTTTGTGTCCGGCGGCGAGAGAGGATACACCGAGTATATGAACATCGTTCTCGACAGCTTCTTTTGCAGATTCTTCAGGGGTCTGGAATAACGGACCCATATCAACATCAAAACCGAGGTCGGCGAAACTTGTAGCTATCACTTTAGCTCCTCTGTCGTGACCGTCCTGGCCCATTTTAGAGACCATGATCCTCGGTCTTCTTCCCTCAAGTTTTTCAAATTCTGCAACAAGTTTTTGAGCTTTATCGAATGTAGAATTGCTCTTTGCCACGCCGGAATAAACACCAGATATCATTTTAACTACCGCCTTATGTCTTCCGAAATATTTTTCGCAGGCATCGGATATCTCACCCAGGGTGGCCCTAACTTTTGCGGCTTCAACACTGAGTTCAAGGAGATTGCCTTTTCCTGTTTTTGCGCATTCTGAAATTGCTTCAAGCGCCTTTTTAACAGCCTGAGAGTCTCTGTCGGCTTTTAATTTTTCAAGTCTTTTTATCTGTGAAATTCTTACAGCGGTATTGTCAACTTCGAGCACATCTATCGGGTCCTGTTTAGCCAGTCTGTATTTATTAACTCCGACTATTACATCTTCTTTGGTATCTATTTTCGCCTGTTTACGCGCCGCCGCTTCCTCGATCCTCATTTTCGGCAACCCGCTTTCTATAGCTTTCGCCATTCCGCCGAGTTTTTCCACTTCCTGTATGTGAGACCATGCTTTTTCGACCAGTTCCTGTGTCAATTTTTCAATGAAGTAGGATCCGCCCCATGGGTCAACAGCTTTTGTAATTCCTGTCTCTTCCTGAAGGTATATCTGAGTATTTCTTGCGATTCTCGCCGAGAAATCAGTAGGTAGAGCTATTGCTTCATCAAGTGCGTTCGTATGCAGAGATGAAGTATGGCCGAAAGCTGCTGCAAGGGCTTCGGAGCAAGTTCTTGCCACATTGTTGAAAGGATCCTGTTCGGTAAGGCTCCATCCCGAAGTCTGAGAATGTGTTTTTAGTTTCAATGATTTTGGGTTTTTAGGATTGAACTGATCTACTATTTTCGCCCACAACAGCCTGCCCGCCCTCATTTTGGCGATCTCCATATAGTGATTCATTCCGACACCCCAGAAAAATGAAAGTCTTGGCGCGAATGCGTCAATATCAAGACCCGCTTCAACTCCGGCTCTAAGATATTCAAGTCCGTCGGCAAGAGTGTATGCAAGCTCTATATCCGCAGTGGCTCCGGCTTCCTGAATGTGATAGCCCGAGATTGATATGGAGTTGAATTTAGGCATTTTCTGCGAAGTGTATTCGAAAATGTCCGAGATTATTTTCATGGATGGTTTAGGAGGGTAAATGTAAGTGTTCCTGACCATGAACTCCTTAAGAATATCATTCTGAATAGTTCCAGACAGGTCTTCAAGCTTTGCGCCCTGCTCAATCGCAGTAACAATGTAAAACGCCATTACGGGAAGAACCGCACCGTTCATTGTCATGGAAACAGACATTTTATTTAAAGGGATCTGATCGAAAAGAATTTTCATGTCGAGCACTGAATCAATGGCTACTCCCGCTTTTCCGACATCTCCCTTTACTCTGGGGTGGTCAGAATCATAGCCTCTGTGCGTCGCGAGGTCAAAAGCTACTGACAATCCTTTCTGTCCCGCTGCCAGATTTCTTCTGTAGAACGCATTCGACTCCTCAGCGGTCGAAAAACCTGCATACTGCCTTATCGTCCAAGGAGCTGTTGCGCCCATGGTCGAAAAAGGGCCTCTCAGATAGGGTGATACGCCTGCGTCATAATCTGTAAATTCAATATTTTCGATCTCGTTTTTTGTATAGAACGGATCTATCAGTATCTTCTCAGGAGATTCGTAAGGTTTTTTTGCTGAACTTTTTTTGCCTTTCACGGCTTTTTTCAGCGACTGATCATAATCTATTTTGGAAAAATCGGGTTTCATTTTATCACCTGTAATTTGATTTTACTTAAGGATTCCGAGCCTTGTCTGAATTTTCTTTATCGTCGCGATAGAATCGGATCTCATATGAATGAATTCATCCACTCCGGATTTTTTCAGGCTTTCAACGATCTCTGTCGGATAGCCGGCAAGTATAACGAATACGCCCGGATTGACGCTTTTGATTTTTGAAGCTATCTCAGGAGCGACAGAAGGATATTCCTCGTCACTTGAGCAGATCACAACTATTTCAGCTTTCGATTTAAAAGCTTCTTTTACGGCTTCGTCAGCATCTTTGAACCCGTTGTTATCGATAATATTGAACCCTCCTGCTGCAAGATAGGCCGATGAGAAAGAAGCTCTTGCTTTTCTCATTGTCAGGTTACCGACAGTTGCCATAAAAGCTGTTACTTTTTTATTGTTTTCACTGTTGTATTTTTCAGTCATTTTCCTGTGTTTTTCAAATTCTTCTGAGAGCCTGTATGGCTTTATTTTCGCTATTTTCACATCCGACTTTTTGCTTATTTCACCTGAAAAAACACCGGATCTCTGCTCCGGTACGGCTTCTTCTTTGCGGCGGCAGACTGATATTTCTGAAGGATTCGGAACATGGTTCGTTCCGACAAGGTTATCTTTTCGCATAGAAAAATTTGATAATCTTTTAGCTTTCAGTTCATCAAGCTCCTTCTGGATATCTCCTTTCTTAAGTGCTTCAAACATCCCTCCCTCAGCCTCTATCTTCTGGAAAAGCTTCCATGCATCTTTAGCTATAAGATCAGTGGCTTTTACGATGTAATAAGACCCTTCTGACGGATCGACAAATCTGTCAAGATGGGCTTCTTCTTTTAGTATAAGCTGGGTATTGCGGGCGATCCTGTTTGAAAAAGCATCAGGCTCGCCGATGCAGACATCATACGGCAGCACAGTTAACGAATTGCAGCCTCCGATGATCGCCGACATTGCTTCTGTCGTAGTTCTCAGCATGTTTACATGCGGATCAAAAACGGTCTTGTTAAAAAGTCCGGTTCTTGCGTGAATGTCAACCGGAGTATTTGTACCTTTTTTATCATACGCCATTATCAGGTTCGACCATAACATTCGTAACGATCTCAGACCGGCTATCTCAAGCAGATAATACTGGCCCACAGAGTGGGAAATGCCGATGTTTTTTGTAAATTCGCTGAAAGTCATATCACGAGCTATCTTTTCTTTATAGAAGACAGCCGTAGAAAGCAGGTATGCTATTTTTTGAACTATGGTCGCTCCGGAATCATGAAAATGTCCGTTGGAAATTACAAGTCCCTTAAAATCAGGCATATCTTTGCATTGGTCAAAGATCTTTTTCATTTCATCAAATCTTTTTTTCTCGCCTTTTGCGAATTCACCTTCAAGCGCAAGTTCTTTTAACGGATCGTTATCGATAGAACCCTTTGACTTAACATTCAGCAGGTTTTTTACGGTATCGAATACTTCCGCAGATCCAACGCCGGCTTGAATATTTACCGCTGTCTTTGAATTGTTTACAGGTTTTAAAAGTTTTTTCAATTCGCGGTACGGTTTGATATCGATCCCTTCTGCTCCGCCTTTAATGGCTTCGGCTATCATCCCGGCGGCTTTTTTCGGATCACTGCAGGATATTTCCTGTCTGATCGTCCATGAATTTTCTTTTTTTGAGGGTTTATTGCTTCTCAGATAAGGAAATTTACCCGGGAAATCATCTTTTACTTTTATATTCTCGATCTCAAAACCTTTATAATAAGGCTCCAGTTCGAAACCTTCATAGGTTTTCCACCATATTTTGTCATACGGTTTTCCCTTCAGGTCCTTTAAAACTTCTTCCATCCAGGCTTCCTTAGACGCGCAGGCCTTAAAGTCTTTAAAAAGTTTCTCCAATTTAAGCTCCCTTTTTTATTGAACTTTCCGGTTATTTTAATTTTTTAAAACCGGACTACAATATAAAGAACCTTATATAAAAAATAAATAGTTAAAGTAATATTATTTTTTTATAAAATACCCGCTAGAGAGAGGTCAGATAATCGTCGTAAGATTCGATCTCTTCAAGAGTTATCAGATCATTGACAAGCTCGTCATCAGAAGAAAATATATCTGAATTGTCCGAAGACCATTTGTCATTTTCATATAAAGCCGCGTCATAAGCTACCATATTCTCAAAATCCTCGTCGATATAAGCGTATGATGTAAAATCGACTGCTGCCGAACGAGATTTTAAAGAGTCATTATTAAGATCGGCAACTGTCCCGGATACTTTAGGGTTGTTAAAGTTCAAAGCAATGCTAACTATTATCATTATTATGACCGATGCTGCTGCTGAATAAGCAAAATAAGGCCTTTTAAATATAAATTGTTTTTGCGGGAGGTTTTCAATTACCGATCTGTTCAAGTCTGACGGCAGGGCGAAATTTACAGCTGAAATGTTCTTTAAAATGTTTCTTTCGCTGTTCAATTCCTTTCTGCAGTTATCACAAGCAGAAATATGTTTTTCAAAGCTGTCGATCAGACTTTTATCCAGCTCATCCGAAATATACTCTGGTATCATTTCTTTATAGTTTCCGCAGTCCATTTTATTTGCCTCCGGTGATACTGTATTTAATTTTATCAACGCCGTATCTGTACCTGCTTAGTACGCTGTTGATCGAGATCTGCTTCATTTCGGCGATCTCTCTGAATGTGAGTCCATTTGTTCTTAAAAGGATCACATCTTTTTGTTCATCGGGTAATCCGTTCAAAGCGCTTGCGATCATTTCCCTGTCCTCTCTCGACTCATTTTCTTTTTCGGGGTCATGAGAGTCAGAAGGCAGGTTCTCAATAAAATCCCTCTCCTCACCTTCTTCTCCGTTCCGCACGACCGGTTTATAGATGTTTTCATTGCTCTTCTTTAGTTCGCGAAGATGATCGAAACAGGCATTGGTCGCTATAAAAAAGAGGTAGTTTGAAAATTTGTTCTCCTCTTTGTAACCGTTCAGGTTTGATGCAACTTTCAGCCAGACGGTCTGATAAACATCTTTCGCTTTTTCCGGATCTCCGATTCTTTTTACTATGTAATTGAACAGTTTTTTAT
>CALMWI010000347.1 GCA_937873545.1 uncultured bacterium
AATCCATGAGATCATCTATAAACTATCATTATGCACTTGAAAAAGAACTTGAAAGACTAAAGTTCGGTGCCCTCAGACCTAAACTATTACTTCATTCCTGCTGCGCTCCATGCAGTTCTTATGTTCTCGAATGCCTAAGAGATTATTTTGATATCACAGTTTATTTCTACAATCCGAATATTTACCCCGAGAAAGAATATTCAAGACGCTTAACAGAGCTTGAAAAGTTTTTAAAAGATTTTGACAAGGGAAGTAACATCGGTTTTATTCATGAAGAATACTCTCCCTTAGAATTTGCAGCGTGCGCAAAAGGTTATGAGGAAGAAAAAGAAGGGACGGAAAGGTGTTCGAAATGCTTTGATCTGAGGCTTTCGAAAACCGCTGGAAAAGCCAAGGAGCTGAGTTTCGATTATTTTGCCACAACTCTGACAGTCAGTCCTCATAAGAATGCGGAAATGATAAACAGCACCGGAATAAGCTTATCGGAAACTTACGGAATAAAATATCTTGTCTCGGATTTTAAAAAGAAGAACGGATTCAAAAGAACAATTGAACTCAGTGCCGAATACGGTCTTTACAGGCAGAATTACTGCGGCTGTGAATTTTCTTTGTAAATGAATACAAAAAAAATATATATATCGCCATCCGAAGCGGCATCTGAACTGAGCGTGTCTTCAGCTACTATACAAAACTGGATAAGAGCCGGGATAATCCTGAAAACGGATGAGGGGATTCTGTATTCTTCTGTGCGATCGGTAAAAAGAAACATTGAAACCGGTGTTTTAAACAAACTGAATATTAGAGCGAATAAAACATATCTAAATAACAAGACTTATCCTCATGAACTTTTAACGGCCGGGGTTGAACTGCAATCCGATGATATAGAGTTTCAGGCCGATAAAACCGACGGGCTGAGGTCAAAACAGGGATCTTTCTATACACCTGATAATCTGATCGAAGATATTATCGGAGATTACAGGCAGGACCTGAAAGGAACTGTCTGCGATCCCTGCTGCGGAACGGGAAGATTTCTTAAATGCATTTTGGGTTCAGCGACAGATGTTAAGATCTGCGGCTACGACACAGATAAAAGCGCAGTTAAGATCGCGAAAAAGGAACTTGATAAGTTTAAAGGCTTCAGAACCGAGCTCAGGCATTATGACAGTCTGCTGAATCCGGAGAAGGAAAAATTCGATTTCATTTTCACTAACCCCCCATGGGGAGCAAGATATTCAAACGATCACAGAAGAAAACTGAGAATTATTTTCCCCGAGGCCGGATCCGGCGATTCACTTGAATACTTTCTTAAATACGGACTGACAGCTTTAAAATCAGGAGGAATTCTTTCATACATTCTTCCCGAATCCTTTCTTTACGTAAAAAAATTCGCACGCATAAGAAAGCATATTGCAGAGAATACGACAATAATAAAAATAAAACCCTACGGACGGGTTTTTTCAAAAGTATTTTCCGCCGCGATCAGGATAGATATAAAAAAGACCGTACCGGAAAGATCACATATGATCGAAGCTTGCGGCCAGATGATCTCGCAAGCCCTGTTTCTGGAAGATCAGGATATCATTTTTAATATCAACATAACTGATAATGATAGAAAGACTATCAGCAAAATCTACAACAGACCGCATCTCACTTTAAAGAACAATGCGGAATGGAGCATGGGAATTGTAACCGGCGACAACAAAAGATTCGTGAGTAATGAAAGATCAGAAAAGTATCATGTAGAAGTGGTTACAGGCAAAAATATCCGGCAGTACAATATAACAGGAAACAAAAAATATATGTCTGACGATTTTTCTTTATTCCAGCAGATATCTAAGAATAACTTATTCTCAGCAAAAGAAAAGCTGTTTTATAAATTCGTATCAGACAGGCTTGTATTTGCATATGATGCAGATCGCATTTATTCGATAAACAGCGCCAACATTCTGATTCCCAAACTAAAGGGATATACGATAAAATCCGTTCTGGCGATATTAAACTCAGATCTTATGAATTTTGTTTATCAGAAAAAGTTTAAAAGTTTAAAAGTATTGCGCACAAATCTTGAAAACCTGCCCTTCCCGAAGAATCCGGATAAAAAATTAATTTACTTGATTGATGAGAAAACAAGTCGTATTATTAATAATGACGGGTCTGCAAGCCTGATCAGACAAGAGATAGAAAATTTGATCAGAAAATTATTCGGGGAGATAAAATGAAAGTTCAATTAGCTATCCAGAAAAGACGGTCATTCAGGGCGCTGGATAAGATCGAAGTTACAGATAAGATAATATCCGATCTTGTCTGTGCGGCAAGTCTTGCCCCTTCATGTTTTAACAACCAGCCCTGGAAATTTATTTTTGTCAGAAAAAATGAACTTCTTGAAAAATTCAAGACGGTTGTAAGCAAGGGAAACGAATGGGTTTTCGAATCATCCTGCATTATCGCGGTTTTATCGAAGAAAGAGCTTGATTGTGTGGCAAAAGGAATAGAATACTATCTTTTCGATACAGGCCTAGGAGTAGGCCAGCTTCTGCTGAAAGCTACCGAACTGGGTCTTGTCGCCCATGTGATCGCGGGTTACTCGCATGAAAAAACAAAAAAAATACTTTCTATTCCTGAAGATTGGCATGTTATCGCGCTTATAGCAGTAGGGAAGAAATCAAAGAAAAAGAAGATCATCGGAGATGAATCGAGACCCGAAAGACTGGCGGCAAAATATATCTATTCGATCGACGAGTACAGCAAAAAACTGAATAAAAAAGTTACGCATTAAAAGAGGTATTTTTGAAAGATCTGAGAATCAGGAAAATTACGCAGAAAGACAAACCGAGAATGCTCGAAATAGTAAAGAATATCTGGGAAGGCAGCGACTACATGCCTCTTGTTTTCGATTCATGGGTAAAAGATAAAAAAGGCGAGTTCGCAGGAGCCATTGATAAAAAGGGCAGACTGGTCGGATTTGAAAAACTTACTATGCTTTCTGATTCTGACGCATGGATAGAAGGTCTTCGAAAAGATCTCAAAATGAAAGTAAAGGGTGTGGGAAGATTCCTGAGCGAACATTTATTGACAAAGCTTGCAAAAGACCCAAAAGTGAAGACGATAAGGTTCGCAACATATTTTCACAATGT
>CALMWI010000348.1 GCA_937873545.1 uncultured bacterium
TGTCAGGGAAGTGATCGACAAAGAACCTTTCCTTATAGCCACAAAAGAAAAAGCGCTATGCGATACTTTGTATAAGATAAAAAAAACCTGTCGGGATCATGATGTCGAGGCCCTTCTTTTCGATGATCTGAGGATAGATGAAACCGAGCTTCTCACTTTAAACGGAAAGGATGTGGCAATGATCGCACCGCTTTACGGAAGGCGGCTTATCATACAATTATCAGAATATTTGAAAAAGAGAGGAAAATAATGCACTACGCAGTTGAAAACATGCTTGAGAAATACAATTGCACAACAACCGACGACTACAAGAACGCACTAAAGGAAGTAATTCAGGAAATAGCTTTGCTTGGGCTCTACAGGGCGGATTTTTTCATCAATGCAGCTTTCTACGGAGGTTCGGCATTAAGAATATTTTACGGGCTGAACAGGTTTTCCGAAGATCTCGATTTTTCCCTGCTCGATAAAAATCCGGAATTCGATATTGATCACTACTGCAAATTCATAAAAGACGAACTCGGAGCTTATGGTTTTACAATGAGTGTCGAAAAAAAGATCAAGAATATTGACTCGAACATCGAATCTGCATTCATCAAAGGCGGAACAAAGATCAATCTGATCTCAATTTCACCCGCGCTTGAAGGCTTAACTAAACTTCATAAGAATGAAAAAATTAAGATCAAGCTTGAAGTTGACACAAATCCCCCGCCGGGTGCGGGCTACGAAGTGAAATATCAGCTGACCCCGACCCCTTATTCGGTAAGATTGTTCGACAAACCGTCGCTTTTTGCAGGGAAAATTCATGCTTTACTATGCAGAAACTGGGGCGGAAACAGAACGAAGGGACGAGATATGTATGACTACATCTGGTATCTATCCCAAGATACAAAGCTGAACTTAAACCATCTGGCTGAAAGAATGAAACAGACCGGACATCTGAAAGATTCTTCGCTGACCATAGAGCATCTGAAGTTAAAGCTGATCGAAAAATTCACAGGTATTGATTATAAAGCGGTTAAGGCAGATATTGAGCCATTTATAAAAAATAAGAATGAGCTTGATCTGTGGTCGAAGGAATTTTTTGTTGCAGTGACCGAAGAGAGGTTCAGGTAATAAAAAAATCGAATATACTCTTGCATAAACATGAATTCAGGCTTAACATTCATTGCGGTAAAATAATTGTTAATAAAGTAATAGGTAAGAGATGAGGATTCTGCTAATATTTATAATACTCTCAACATTTTCATATTTACGCTCGGAAGAAGCTAAGACTTACAAAGTAGATATAGACAGCAAAGGAATGAAAACTTTTTATAACAAGAATGATCCTGCCGATCCGGATTTTAAGATTGAATTAAATAGAATCTGTGTGATCTCAAGAGATTATATGGACAGTCTTGGAACAGGCAAATTTATGATATAT
>CALMWI010000349.1 GCA_937873545.1 uncultured bacterium
TATCATTTTCCAACAACTGTTTTATTGACAATACGATGATCACCGGAACAGACAACATATTCACTGACCCGGAAATGAACGCCCCGGCTTCGAACGATTTTACGCTCGATTCGGAATCGCCGTGTATAAACGCCGGTCTAGTAATACCCGGCATTCATGTCTTTGACGCCGGCAAATCAGTATATTATTACGGTTCCGCGCCCGATATAGGATCAGAAGAGCTTTATCAGGAATTGGTTGCGCCTTCAAGCGTAACTACTTCAGTTGCAGGCACGAACTTCAACTTGAGTTGGAGCCCGGTGGCAGGATTTGAATATTATAAAGTTTATGATTCCGACATTCCGTACGGTACATTCACTCATAAATTATACCACGGAGCTTCAACAAACTATACAGCTACAATAGGAACAAAAAAATTCTTCTATATTGTTGCTACAAATGAGCCGCCGGCAAAATCGTATGATCCTGAAAATATAGTTACCGAGAGCAAAGATGACTCTTCTGATAAAATCAAACCTGATGAGCCTTCAAAAAAGAAGATCAGAATTAACCGGAATTCTGACAGGTAAAAACAAGCTTCTTTCGAAAAAAGCCTCTTATTTAAGGGGCTTTTTTGTTTGAATAAATCTTTTGAATAATGTATATTTCAAAAATATATGAATTTCTGCAAACGGAGCCCGCTATGAAAAAAATTCTGATACCCGCACTTATTTCTGTTGTTTTCATGTCCTTTTCAGCTACGATAACATGGAAAGGCTACAAAGAGATTTTATCCGATTATACAGTAAATTCTTCAGAGATTCTGATGATCGAACCTGGAACGCTGATAAAGTTCGCGTCGGGAGTAAAACTTATTGTTAACGGTGAGATCAGGTCTAACGGCACGGCAGATTCACCTGTCACTTTTACTTATCTGTACAGCGGTGAACCGCAATGGGGCGGAATAATAATAAGTTCTTCATTATCAAGTAACGAGTTCATCTACACGAACTTCAGTTCTATGTACCCGGACTATCTTTCAAACAACGCCGGAATAACGGCTACTGAATCCAATCTTAACATTTCTTTCTGCCGTTTTACAGACTGTTACGGCGAGTCGGGAGGAGCATTAAAAACTGATGGCGGCAGTATAACGGTGAGTAATTCTTATTTTTACTACAATAGTGCAAACGTGGGCGGTGCGGTCTGTGTTCTGAATAATTCTTTAAGCTCTAGCTCATTAACTATTGACAAATGTGTTTTCGATCAGAACACAAGCACTTCTGACGGCGGAGCTGTATATATTATGGATAATTATAATTCCGGCAATCTGACTTTGAACATAACCGGTTCTGATTTCAAATATAATAACGGTAACAACGGCGGCGCGATCTTCTATCAGAACGAAAGTAAGATAACCGGGAAAATATCAAAATGCAGGTTTTTCGGGAATACCTCAGGCTGGGGAAGCGCAATTTACAGCGTGTTCTTGACTTCAGCTCCGGACAATATTCCATTTCAGGAATTTTCAAATCTGCTGGTTTATAAAAACACCTCTTACATACAGTCCAGCGTGCATATCGACATGGGTCTTACTCAAAATCCTCTTAACCTGAGGTTCACCAACGCTACGATCGCATACAATATTATAATGATGGCCAAAGAGAAACAGGGAAACACATCAGGCATCTATATCAGATCCAGCAGTAATATTCCGTCTATTGAGAATACGATATTATGGAACAATACTGATGACTTACTGGCTGTCAGCAATTATTTTATTGAAGACATGTCGTCTCCTCTTCCTGAAGACATATTCAGCTACTGCGATATTCAGGAAGGAGTTGCGGGAGGAACCAATATCAGCCTTAATCCTTTATTTATAAATCCGCCCGTTATTTCAGAATCGTTCGATTACGATCTTGAAAAATACGACCTTCATGAATCTGTTTTTTCCCCATGCGTAGATTCCGGACATCCTTACCTTTACGATCCCGACGGCACAAGGCTGAATATCGGCGCTTACGGAGGTACCCCGGAAGCAGCCAAAACTTATTTTTATCTTACGGATGACTATACCGTTCCCGACAACAGAGCTGCGATACTCGTAGCTGACAAAGGTAATTTTTACATGGACACTTTGACGCTGGGAGTTAATTCTCAGCTGTTCATCAAAGCTGCTGAAAGTACCGAATTCTATATCAGATCGCTCACTACACCCACAGGAAAATTTGACGGATTCTGCTCGATTGAACCTCTCAGGGAAAGAGAACAGAGCTCTTTACCTGCACATAATTTCAATGTATCGGAAAATCTGACTCTTCACAATACTAAATTATACAATATTACGGTAAAGGCTCAGAAATTAGTTAATCCTTCAGCGGTCTCAATAAATAATTTAAATCTTTATGCGGATACTCTCGGCACCGGGACTTTCGGCCTTGAATTAATAGACCAGGATTACGCC
>CALMWI010000350.1 GCA_937873545.1 uncultured bacterium
GAATTCGCGTATAAGATAAAAGCGCGTGAAGTTTTCGTTTTTGCGGCCTGCGGCGGAAGGAGTGATCATTTTATTTCCAACTACGATACCGCTGTTGATTTTGCCTCGGAAGGGATGAAAATAATTTTTTCCGGAGCGAAAGAGGATATTTTCTTTCTTCCGTGCATTGCGCCTAAAAATTATGAATTCAACTTCAGAAAAGGCTCTACGGTCTCGTTATTTTCCGGCTCTGATAACTTGGATGGTCTAACGATCTTGGGTTTTAAATATCCGGCTGTAAATCTTAACCTGAAGAGATCTGATCCTGTCGGTCTTAGCAATGTTTGCACAGAAAAAACGCAGATGATCAGCTTTAATAATGGCGTTCTTGTGCTGATATATAATAAATCAAAAGTATAGCGGGGTTCTTATGAAATATCATGTCAGGCTAAATGAAGATATGCTAAAAGGCGCGGTAACGGCTATTCTCCCCGGCGATCCGGGAAGGGTCGAAAAGACGGCGAAACATATTAATGCGAACGCTGTTTTTCTGGCTTCTAACCGTGAATATACTTCATGGCTGGCACAAGCTGACGGAAATAATGTCCTTGTATGTTCTACAGGCATCGGCGGACCATCGCTTTCTATAGCTGTGGAAGAACTCGCGTCGCTCGGGATAAAGAACTTCATAAGGATAGGTACGACCGGCGCGATACAGCCGAAAATTAAGATGCCTTCGCTGATAGTTACGACAGGAGCTGTCAGGTTAGACGGAGCTTCAAAGCATTATGCTCCGATCGAATATCCTGCAGTAGCAGATTTCGATATTACAGCCGCTCTGATCGAAGGCGCGAAAAGGACAGGCATCCCGTTCTATAAAGGGATAACCGCTTCATCCGACACTTTTTACCCCGGACAGGAAAGGTATGACACCTTCTCGAAGTATGTGATACGGGACTTTCAGGGCTCTCTGGCTGAATGGCAGAAGCTGAACGTGCTCAATTTCGAAATGGAATCCGCGACTCTTTTCACGATTGCGAACGCTTTCGGACTGAAAGCAGGATGCATAGCATCGGTAATAGTCAATAGAACTACCGGTGAAACACCCGATGATAAAGTGCTCGCCGAAGCCGAATCAAATCTCGCCTCAGCGGTAAAATACGCGCTTTCAATCTTGACAATTAATGAGTAAGTGGTTATATTTAACCCTCTGAAATTGAAAGGTAACGCCGATGAACATTAAAATAGATAAATTGAAGGAAGGGGATAGTTCCCTCTTTTTTTCGGCTGAAGAGATAACGGGCCTGAAGTCTGAGGATATCAGTATCTTAAGCTCTAATGAACTGAAGCTGAATATTCAAAAAAACGGAAATTATCTTCATATCCATGGTTCAAATTCCGTTGAATATGGGGCTGTGTGCGACAGGTGTGCGGCTGATTATACAACAGGACTGATCGTTAACATAGATTATTTTTTCCATATCGGAGATATGAAGACCGGAAACTCGAATGACATTGAAATTATTTATCCTGATGATAATGACGGTGTACTTAATTTTGACGACTATTACCGAGAATCTTTTTTTCTTGCCCAGCCCTTAAGATTTTTATGCAGTGATAACTGCAGAGGTTTATGCCAGAAATGCGGTGCAGACCTGAATAAAACACAGTGCGGCTGTAAGGATGAAGAAAAGGTCGATCCGAGATGGGAAAAACTTACCGAATTAATTAAAAAGAATCAACATGGAGAATCTTAATGCCGGTACCAAAGAGGAAGACCTCGAAAGTAAGAGCTAAATCGAGGAAGAATCACTGGAAATTGGAAGCTAAAAGCACTTCCAAATGTCCAAACTGCTCGGCTCCGAAGCTGTCGCACCGTGTTTGTCCCGTTTGCGGATATTACAAAGGAAAAGCTGTGATAGCGGCGAAAGCCTGATAACAGACTTAAACCGCAGTTCCCTATCTATTCAGCTTGGGGCGCTGCGGTTTTTTTATTAGAAAAAATTTCCCGATAAAATTATGAAGATAGCGATAGACCTGAACGGAGGAGACAAAGCACCCGAAGAAATATTGAAGGGCTGTCTCGATTTTCTTGAAAACCATCCTCACGAAAAACTGATCCTGTGCGCTACCAAAAATGAATATGATAACCTGTCCGGTTTGAATCACCCTCAGATCTCAGTTGAGTGTTTTACCAACACTGTCGGAATGAAAGATACTCCCGCAAAATCAAAAAAAGAAAAACCTGATAACACTATCGAAGGCATCCTGAAGCTCGTAAAAACCCGGAAAGCAGATTGTGCCTTTTCATGCGGTAATTCAGGCGCAGTAATTTTGAACTCAGTTGATGTGCTCGGACTTAAAGACCCGAACACGCATCCATCGTTAATTTCATTTATTCCTCTTTTTAATCGTCCCCCTTTAGCAGTTTTCGATGTAGGCGCCTTGGGAAATTATGTTTTCAATGCCGAGCTTTATTTTGCTGTCCTTCATGAAACTGTTGATGTTTACACTAAGCTCTACGGCATAAAAGAACCCAAAATTAAATTGCTTAATATCGGCACAGAATCATGGAAAGGAACTCCCGAACACAGAATTCTATTTAGAATGATGTCCGACAGTCTGTATAATTTTACTGGCAATATTGAAGGCGATGAATTACTCTTCACAGATGCCTCCATAGTTGTTACGGACGGACTCACGGGAAATATCGTACTAAAACTTTTAGAATCGTTTAATGTATTGTTTCAGAATTTTAGAAATTTAAACGATTGTAAATTTGACAATAATTATTTAAATTTTTTAATTGAAGATTTCAACTATGAAACTATTGGCGGAGCTCCGCTTACTGGAGTGAACGGCAAAGTTGTTATAGGTCACGGGAAATCTTCGGCCAAAGCTGTAAGGTCGGCCTTGGAACTTTGCGTAAAATATGCAGAAATTTAATCTGAAAAAGGTGATCTGATGACAAATAAAGTAATTATGAAAATAGCGGGCACGGGGCATTATCTGCCTGAAAAAATAATGACCAATCAGGATTTCGAAAAAATAATGGATACTACAGACGAATGGATCCAGCAGAGGGTCGGTATAAAAGAAAGAAGGGTCGTCGGGGACGCGGATCAGTCAACATCCGATCTGGCTACATTCGCCGCAAAAGCCGCTATTGAAGACGCAGGGATAACAGCTGAAGAAGTAGATGCGATAATACTGGCTACAGTTACACCCGATATGCACTTCCCTTCAACTGCTATCTTCGTTCAGAAAAATATAGGAGCTGTCAATGCTGCTGTTTTCGATATTTCAGCAGCCTGCACAGGCTGGATATACGGAATGACCATAGCCGAAGGATTTATTGCAACCAGAAAATATAAAAATATACTTGTTATAGGTGCTGAATTTTTAACATCCTTAGCAGATATGACCGACAGAAGCACAGCCGTACTTTTCGGGGATGGCGCCGGAGCGGTCGTAGTTCAGCCTTCAGACGGCGAAAGCGGAATCATGGGATCATATATAAAAAGCAATGGTGAACTTGCTGAACTTTTATGGTCGTACGGCGGCGGTTCGAGGGTTAACAAGAGAGTGACAGATCAGGAAAAAATGGTGGACGCAAATGGCGTTGACAAGCGCTCTAAGATCAGAATGGAAGGCAATAAAGTTTATAAATACGCAGTAAGAGCCATGATCGAGTCTGCCGAGAAAGCTATGGAAGATGCGGGTATTAATGAACACGATATAACCCTGCTGATACCTCATCAGGCCAATATGAGGATCATTGACGCGATCGCTGAAAGACTTGAAATGCCTGAAGACAGGGTGATCAGAAATCTCCAGTATCTCGGGAACTCATCGGCTGCGACAATTCCTATCGCTATCGATCAGGCGCGAAAAAGCGGAAAGATAAAAAATGGCGATATAGTGCTTACAGCCGCATTCGGCGGAGGTTTCACATGGGGTGGACTCGTAATTAAATTCTAACTTTCGGAGTACTTTATGGCAAGAACAGCTTTTATTTTTCCGGGACAGGCATCGCAGTTCGTAGGTATGGGCAAAGATCTTTATGATAATTCAGAAATTGCAAAGCAGTATTACGATAAAGCCAGTGAGATACTTGGTTTTGATATAAAAAAGGTATCTTTTGAAGGTCCGCTTGAAGACCTTAAACAGACCAAGATCACTCAGCCTGCGATCTTCGTACTTTCGGTTATCATAAATAAACTTCTGCAGGAAAAAGGAATTAAACCTGTTATAACCGCAGGACACAGCCTCGGAGAATATTCAGCTCTGGTGTGTGCAGGCGTGATGTCATTCGAGGACGCGCTTGAAGTCGTTAAGCTCAGAGGCGCAGAAATGCAGAAAGCCGGCGAAGTTAACCCCGGTACTATGGCTGCGATTGTCGGACTACCTGACGATAATCTGATATTTGAAGCCTGTAATGAAGCTTCATCCGCAGGCATAGTTCAGCCCGCGAACTTCAATTCGCCGGGTCAGATCGTAATCTCCGGATCTATTGACGGAGTGAAAAAAGGTATGGAAACATCAAAGGCCAAAGGCGCAAAGATCGTAAAAGAGCTTGTTGTAAGCGGAGCTTTCCATTCACCTCTGATGCAGTCTGCCGTTCAGCCTTTATCAGACAAACTTCAGACTAAGAATTTTAATGATCCCGTAATTCCGGTCGTACCTAATGTAACAGCTAAAGTCTGCACGGATAAAAATGAAATGAAAAAACTTCTTGTCGAGCAGGTCATGGCTCCTGTTCTCTGGACAAAGACGATCGAGACCATGCTTGCGGAAGGTGTTGACACATTTATCGAAGTCGGTCCGGGCAATGTTCTACAGGGACTCGGAAAAAGAATTTCAAAAGAATCGAAATTCGTCGGCGTTCAGACGCTCGAAGAACTCAATAATTTAGCTTTATAGGAGGTTGTCATGCTTAAAGATAAAGTAGCCGTAATAACAGGATCAGCAAGAGGGATCGGCAGAGCTATCGCTGAAGAATACGCATCCAATGGAGCTAAAGTAATAATTTCCGACATCATGCAGGACAAAGCTGAAGAAACAGCGAACGAGATCAAAGCTAAATACAATGTTGATACACTCGCGATCAAAGCTGATGTGTCAAAATATGAAGATGTTGAGACTTTAGTTAATCAGACTATCGAAAAATTCGGTAAAATCGATATAATCGTAAATAACGCCGGCATCACAAGAGACAATCTGATCATGAGAATGTCCGAGCAGGAATGGAACCTCGTGATCGACATCAACCTCAAAGGCGTTTTCAACTGCACAAAAGCGGTTTCAAGACCCATGATGAAACAGAGAAGCGGCAGGATAATAACTATCACATCCGTAGTAGGAGAAATGGGCAACCCCGGCCAGATCAACTATTCAGCCTCAAAAGCAGGCGTCATAGGCATGACCAAGACCACTGCCAAAGAGCTCGGATCACGAGGCATCAGGGTCAACGCCATCGCTCCCGGTTTTATAGTCTC
>CALMWI010000351.1 GCA_937873545.1 uncultured bacterium
AATTTCTATTAACGCTCTCTGTTAAAGAATGAGTTCCGGAAATTGACGGTTCTTCTTCAATTCCCCAATATCCGTTAACGGTCCAGTTGCTCAGATCGCCTTCGAAATCTTCCTGTACCTCAATCTGTCCGTCAAGCCATTTTACAGTAAATTGTTCGCTTGTAAGCGTATTACCAGCGGAGTCAGTTATCTCAAAATAAACTCTGCCGTTGAAGAAGACTTCTTCATACAACCCGCCTGCATTAACAGCGGTGTAAGGTATGGTTCCGTTGTAAACATACTCATGGATCTTTGATGGCGTCAAAGTAAATTCATAAGCCGGAGTAGCATAATAATCTTTTGAAAAATATCCCTTGCAGCTTGCGATTGCGGATTCTTCAAAGAAAGCGAGCTCAAGATTCATATCGCTGTAAATAAATGTTTCATTACCGATCAAATATTTAATTACAGCTACCCCAGTATCTGCTACAAATTCAATAGGATAATCAGCCGTTTCTGTTGTCAGATCACCGATATCAGTTAAAGTAAAGTTTATTGTTCCAGCTGCTTCTGCTGCCTGAGCAGGTATGGATCCTGTCCATATTTCTTCTACGCCTTTAGCTTTTGAAAAAACTGCATCGCCAACTGCACCTCCGATATCATAATGCCCTACAACAGATTTTACGCCCGAAAGGTCTGTAATATTCAGGTTAAGAGTTAGAGGGTTATTAAGATAAGCTCCGACTACCGGGAGCAATGCCTCATTTCCTTTAATCTGAGCGATCTGCGGTCCTTCGTAATCGTAAAGAAGCTCGACATTGTCGATATACCACTGGTGGCTGTAATCGCCTGTGTAATGAAAGCCTATATACACAGTCTGACCTGCCCATGCGCCAAGAGACATTTTTGCAGCCATCCAAACAGCGTCCTGTGCAATTTCGGCCTCCGGGTCATTAGGAATGTAAGGAGGTACATATATCTGAGTCCAGTTAACCATGTCGGTTGAAATACTTACTTCGCAAAAAGTATAGTAGTACGACCAGTAAACCGTTTGCCAGAAAGAGAATGTGCAGGCATTATCTACGGGCAGAGTGATAGGAGGAGTGATCAGCCAGTCGTCCTGAGCACCGCTGTCATCCCAGTGAACTGCAGAAT
>CALMWI010000352.1 GCA_937873545.1 uncultured bacterium
CTTGTTGACTGACCGCTTTGTCTTTTTGATGTTTCAGAAAGTATCTTATTTTTATTGCTTTCAGAAATAAAATCCCATAATGACCTGTTTTCAAGACCGTTTTTTCCTACCGCAAATATTCTTTCTGCACTCTCGTTAGCGAATATGAAATTCTCATTTTTATCAACTATTCCTATTCCGTCATTGATATTGTGGATAAGTCTTGAATACTTTTCCTCGTTTTTTTTCAGCTCTCTCTCTATTCTTTTTCTCTCTGTGATATCTCTATAAATAGACTGATATGTGCCGTCATCCATCATTTTTGTTTTCATCTCGATGATTATTTCAGATCCGTCTTTTCTGAGGATAGCTCTTTCGCTTATCACGGTCTTTCCTTCTTTTAACAGGTCGAATCTCATAGGAGATCTTTCAAGGCTTTCTTTTGTGAAAGGCATCTTGGAAATGTGGAGGTTCAGTATCTCTCTCTTGCTCATTCCGAAAAGCTCGCAGGCAGCCTGATTCGCTTCTATAATGAATCCTTCATGAGAGCCTAAAAGTATTCCGTCGGCAGCGAATTCTATCGTTCTCCTGAACTTTTCTTCAGAATCTTTTAGCGCTTCCTCAAATATATCTTTTTCTGTAATATCTTCGGCCGTAACGATCATCCCCGCATACTTCCCGTCCGTTACACGAGGTGTCAGCCAGCCTCTGTGTACAAAGCCTTTTCCCTCAGAATCTTTGAGCCTGACTTCATATTCTCCGGGAAAAAGATTTTTCTTTACTTTTCTGTAGGATTCAAGAAACTCTTTATTCCCAGGTTTATCGAGATCCTTAAAAACATAAAGACCGGTAAACTTCTCTGCAGAAGCTCCGGCTATTGCCGTCATCGCTTTATTAATGTAAATCACTCTGTCATCGCTGTCGGTAAGCCAGACTCCGGAAGGCAGATCGTCAAGAATATTCTTAAACAAACCGTTCATTAGATGCTCTCCGTTTTAGGTAGTGTAAAATAGAAACACGCGCCTTTCCCGATACCTTCGGATTCTGCTTTCACAGTCCCGCCGTGTCTATTGATTATCCTTTTAACATTGGCTAGACCTATGCCTGTACCCTCAAATTCATTTTTGTTGTGGAGCCTCTGAAACACCCCGAAAAGTTTATGGACAAATGTTATATCAAATCCTATACCGTTATCTTTAACGAAAAATTCAAATTCACTCACTCTGTCAGAAAAACCTATTTCTATAACTGCATATTCATTTTTTGAAGAATATTTGACTGCATTCTCGATCAGATTTATCCATACTGTCTGGATCAATCCTCTGTCGCAAAATGCCTGCGGAAGCAATGAAATATTCCATACTATTTTTTTGTCAGGTTTTTCGCGGTCGAACCTTATTTTGATCTGCGAAATAAGTTCATTAAGATCAATTAAAGATTTTTTCATCTCTGATCTGCCTGTTCTCGAATATTCAAGAAGATCATCGATCAGCGTCCCCATATCACCCGCGCTTTCAATTATTTTTAAAAGATAGAGATTCGCTTCAGCACCTGCACTATCGCATTCTTTTTTCATCATATCCGCAAATCCCAGGATGTGTCTTAACGGTGCTCTTAAATCGTGCGACACGCTGTATGCAAAGGATTCCAGCTCTCTGTTTGACAGTTCAAGCTCTCTTGTTCTTTCTACAACCTTATGCTCTAGAGTTTCATTAAGTCTGATTATTTCCTGTTTCGCTTTCTCTTTTTCTTCGATCTCCAGCTTAAGATCTTCGATCAGATTTAGTTTGGCTATTCTGCTCGCCTTAAGCTGTTCCATTGATTGTTTGATCAGAAGCTCTGTATTTTTTCTTTCAGTAATATCAAATTCGACACCGTCCCAGACTATATGTCCGTTCGCAATTTTCCTTGGTGATGAAGAAAAGTATGACCATCTCACCTGTCCAGAAGGTCTTCTTATTCTCGCTTCGCACACGAACTGGGTTAAAGTTTTCATGGCATGGGCTTCCTCTGCCTCAAGGTGCGCTTTGTCTTCCTCATGGATCTGATCATATATCAGCATAGGATTGCTGTAAACTTTATTGGCGGTAACTTCATGCAGTTTTTCCACTCCTGAACTGATATAGAGAAATTTTCTTGTTTCTCCATTCTGACCCGCATAAATCTGATACATAAGCCCGTTGGGGAGACTGTTTCCGATAAAGTTAAATCTGTTTTCGTTCTCTTTTATTTCATTTATATAATCGTGTTTCTCGGTAATATCTCTTCCTACTCCTATTATTGCGGTTACTTTGTTTTCATTATCAAGAACCGAAGTGTCAGACCATCCGAACCATCTCCAGCCTTTTACAGTCAGAGCTCTTTGCTCAACATAACATCTGTAAGGAGGTTTGTATAGATTTTCCATCTCTCTGAGTGTCGGCTCTCTGTCCTCTTCGTGAACAAGCGGCATAAATTTATTTCCGAGAAGCTGTTCTTCCGGTTTTCCGAATGTTTCACAGTAAGACTTGCTTACATATAAAAAATTTCCGTTCGTATCGATTTTGACTACCAAGTCAGTTTGGTTTTCAACCAGTATTCTGTATTTTTCCTCGCTTTCCTTCAGACTAATCGTTTTTTTGTTCACTTCCCGCTTGAGATAAAAATTAAAACTTATGAAACCTATCAGACCGGCTCCCATAAATGACAATACGATCAATATCCAACCGGGAACAGGTTCTTTTTTTTCTTCTTCGATCCAGCGTTCTATAGATCTGTAATAAACTGAATTTTTGTCTGCTTTCATAGCGGTAAGATGCCTGTTAAAAACATCTCTAAGACCCTTAGGA
>CALMWI010000353.1 GCA_937873545.1 uncultured bacterium
CTTTTTTGTTTTTTTAAATATTTAATTCATGAACTTAAACCAAAAACAGCTTATACCGCTGCCCAAAAGCTGTTTTATTTATCTTATAATTTTCTCCGCCTAAAATCAGTTCAGAAAATAGCGGAATTATGGAACGCAGTTAAAATCATCATGCGCTCAGGCAGGCCTGACTTTCTCCATATCGAAATGACAGGCAGCTCTGAACTGGACATTTTAGGCTGTCTTTTTCTTTGTTACTTTCATTTTGGACAAGCAAAAGAAAGTAAATAAAATCCTTAATTTTCCTCAGAACGCATTATCTATATGATTTATAAGATTGCCTGATCCGCCTTTTCCGATCTTGATGCCTATAACATCGAACCGGCAGTCAGTATCGGCGATCTTCTTCTGCAGCATGAATATCTGCGCAAGCTTGCGGATCTTCTCCTGCTTCTTTTTATTGACAAGAAGTAAAGGCTCGCCGAATTCTTCGGTCTTGTACGTCTTGACCTCGATAAATACCAGATATTCATTCTGTCTTGCTATAATATCGATCTCGCCGAAAGTTGAATAACGGAAATTCCGCTGTATTATCCTGAACCCTTTATCTTCGAGGAACTGGGCGGCGATATCCTCACCCAAGTTTCCAGTTTTCTTATTGTCTGTTTTTGAAGTGACCATTTAATTAAGCTTCTTGCCCAGAGGCAGAGCTTCATTTATCTCTACGATCTTCAGATCTTTGCCGGCTTTGACGGAAAGAAGCATTCCCTGGCTTTCGACACCCATCAAAGTCGCAGGCTTAAGGTTCGAAGCTACAAGCACATGCTTCCCGACGGTTTCCTCAGGTTTATAAAATTTAGCGATCCCTGAAATTATCTGTCTGAAATCGCCGCCTCCAAGATCGATCTTCAGCTTAAGAAGTTTGTCGCTTCCTTCGACATTCTCGCAGGCAATTATCTTGCCTGTCTTTATCTCGACTTTTGCGAAATCAGCTATATCGATGCCTGTTTCTGCTGAAGCAGCTTTGCTTTCATCTTTCTTCTCTTCTTTAGCTTCGATCTCTATCTTTGGAAAAAGCGATACAGCTTTATTGATCTCTTTACCAGGATTGAGTCTTCCGAATTCGAGCGTCATATCTATGTCGCCTTTGAAAATATCCTTCAGCTCT
>CALMWI010000354.1 GCA_937873545.1 uncultured bacterium
GGTTTTGTTCCGGTAAAACACCAGTTTCCGTTCAGCCTGCAGTCTAATACTGTTTATATCATTGAGATCGCCACAGATGAAAAGAAGATCGAGGATATAACTATAAATTTTTCCGGTGAACCTGAATCAGCTAAGATAATGTTAGACGGAGAGGATAAAGGAATCAGCCGACAGATAATGACCAGCGTGGGCAAGCACGAGATCATTATATCAAAAGAAGGTTATCAGTCAGAAAAACTCGAAATTGAAGTAAGTCCTAATAAAACAATGTTTGAATACAAGCTGGAAAAATTACGGGACGCAGTGATCGAAATAGCTACAGAACCTGTCGGAGCTACAGTTTATCTTAACGGAGTCAAGCTAGGTACAGCTCCGCTTTCAGAATTGTATCCTGTCGGGATGTATAAAATAAGGTTAGAGCTTCAAGA
Organism: uncultured bacterium; assembly: GCA_937873545.1. Classification (GTDB taxonomy): domain Bacteria; phylum UBA4055; class UBA4055; order UBA4055; family UBA4055; genus UBA12480. The sequence goes on from CALMWI010000354.1 coordinate 429, forward strand.
TTTTGAGAGCATAGAGGAAGAATTTGAGATAAGGCTTCCGGATACAAAAAAGAGTTTTAAATTAGACTATATCGGAGCCACACTAACAATAAACACTCATGAGAAGGCTAAAGTATCAATAAACGGCAATGCAATTAGCAAGCTCAAAAATATAAAACTCACACCGCAGATCATCAATATAAAGGTTGAATTAAAAGGTGCGCAGCCACTCACAAAAAAAGTTATTTTGAGTAAAAAGGATGTTCAGACAATCGATATGTATCCTGATGTTAAAACAGGCACAGTACAGATAGTAACCGATCCGATCGATGCAGAGGTTGAATTATTTGATGATACAGGAATAAAATATACATCAACTGGTAATAAAATATTTACTGATGTTCCTGTCGGAAAATATGAGCTGAAAGTCAGTAAATCAGGATTTCAGGCTCAGATGCAGGATTTAAATCTTGTCGAAGGTGTTCCTGAGAAGAAAATCATAAGACTTGAATCGGGCACTGGCATCGTCAAAACTGATGAAAGAAAACCAAGAGATAGGTCGGGAGTGGAATTAGCTATTGAAGGATACGGACTTTTTGATGGTTTTTCAGATGA
>CALMWI010000355.1 GCA_937873545.1 uncultured bacterium
GTATGACGAGATCGATTTTAATATCGGGTTGGCAACCGAACTTGCTGCTGAGTGTCCAGTCAGCTGTATCTGAACTTTCTGTTAAAATTCTAAAAAAAACTCTTGATCCGGGGGCGACGACCGCTATGTTTCTCAGATCGCTTTCGCTATCTGTAGCGAACAATCTTATACCTTTATTGTATGCATATTTGACATGATCCGCTTTTTTTATAGTATTTCCGTAGCTGATTTTTGCCGGATCTACTCCTAAAGCCAAAACTTTATCTAGTTCATAAATCGAAGCTATATCAAAACTTGATCCAAGCTCTTTTAGAAGTGCGATAACCTCGTCGCCCGGATTCGCTTTTACTGCATAATATTGTTTTGCGAATGGGAAATTTTTCTGAAGCAAATTATATTTCTTTTTTATTTTTTCCAGATCTACAACCAGAAAAGGAGTCTCGTGTTTATCGGCAAAATTCTTTATTTTCTGCCATTCTTTCGCGTTCAAATAATCCTCTAACATCCTACCTCCGTTTTTTGCATAATAATAATACGAAATTATCGTTCTTACAATAGTTTTTTCGACTTTTTTTATCAGAAAACTGTGGATTTTTTTCTTTAAAAAATTTACCATACTTTCCTGTTAAAAAGGTACCGGTTATGGATGATAAAGTTACTGTTAAAATAAAACTGCACGAGGCATTCATTTTCGACATGGACGGTCTGCTTCTCGATACAGAGAGGATATGCTGGGAATGTTTCAGGAAAGCATGTTCCGAATTCAGCTATGAACCGGATTTCGGGATTTACAAGAAATGTATAGGTCGAAAACCCGAGGAAGGAAATCTAATTTTAAAACAAGGTTTTGATCCTTTTATTCCGTTTGATGCTGTACACTTGATATGGAATGAATTATACCGCAATTTTGTTGAAAACGAAGCAATACCTTTAAAGCAGGGTGTTAAAGCAGTTTTAAATCTTCTGCAAAGGAACGGCAACAAACTTGCCGTCGCCACTTCAACTGAAAGAGAATTAGCTTTGAAAAAATTAAACCGTTCAGGCCTGATAGATTTCTTTGAATTTGTAGCCTCCGGTGATCAGGTAAAAAATTCGAAGCCTGATCCGGAAATTTATCTCTCAGTTGCAAAGCTGCTTGGGGTTAAACCTGAAAAATGTATGGCGTTCGAAGATTCGGATAGCGGAGTTAAAGCAGCACATTCTGCTGGAATGAGGGTGATCCAGATAATAGATATGATTTATCCCGGTGATGAAATAATTAAATTAAATCATACAATAATCAAATCGTTTGATGATATATCATTCGAATAAAAAAAGCGGGATATACCCGCTTTAATTTATTTCTTTTTGTGTCTGTTCTTTCTCAGTCTTTTCTTTCTTTTATGGGTGTTGATCTTGTGTAGTTTTCTTTTTTTACCGCTTGGCATGAATGCCTCCTTTTAGTTTATTTCTTAATGTTCTTGTTTACTTTATCTTTTAAGCTTTTAACAGCTCTAAATACGGGAACCCTTTTTTCAGGGATCTCGAGCTTCTCTCTTCCTTTAGGTTTATATGCTATCCTTGCAGCTCTTTCTGCAACTTTGAAAGTACCAAAACCTCTCAGTTCGATAACATAATCTTCTTTAAGACTGTCCTTTATCACTTCGATCATGTTATTTATAACGCTTCCGGTTTCCTTATAGGATAATCCGGTGATCTCGTGAACCTTTTTGATAATCTCAAATTTCGTCAGTTTTTTTACTTCCTTTTTTTCCACTTTCTTCTCCTTATTTAATGTTAAAGATAAATTACAAGATTCTGACCGGCAAATATCCTGTTGTTTTTCCCGATTTTATTCCATGCTTTTAACTTAGTAAGCCCAACTTTATGTTTTTTTGATATCATTGAAAGATTATCGCCGCTTTTAACTTTATAAATTATTTTCTTTTTTCCGTCCTTGAAATATTCTTCTTCGTCATAGTATGTCAGGTATTTATTATTAAAATCGGTAAACCAATTTTCTTTAACAGGCACTTCAAGTACTTTTATGAACTGACTGGGAGATAGAAATCCGTGCTTTGAAATCGAATTAAGGTCAATTATTGCCTCAGTATTGACTTTAAACGCTTCAGCGATCTTTTCTATCGTATCACCTTTTTTTACCTTATAAGAAGCCACAGAATATTTTTCTTTCTCAGAAAATTTTGAGAATTTATTTCTGAATTTAATTTTAGAGTGCGCAGGAATTATTACCGAGTAATTTTCCGCATAGGGCGGAAGGCACCACTGCCTCAGATGAGGATTAAGCTTCTTTATTTCTTCGTAATCTATGTCAGCAGATTGCGCTATCACATTAAGATTAACGCAACTGTCCAGCATTACTGTATCATGCCTGAAAAGTTCTTTTTCAACAGTAAATCCGTATTTTTCCGGGTTTTTACCTATACAGATCAGCGCTTTTACTCTCGGAACATAATCTTTTGTCTCTTTGGGGAGTGAATATAACGACCAGAAATCATTAGTCTTATGTTTATTTACTATTTTCTGAACTCTGACGTCCCCGCAATTGTATCCGGCTAAAACGAGATCCCAATCATTGAGTTTATTGAACAAATATATATAATACTGAGCTGCAGCTATAGTGGATTTAATAACATTCTTTCTTTCGTCTTCCCACCAGTTGGAATTTAGACCGAATACCCTACCTGTCGAAGGAATGAACTGCCAGAGTCCTATAGCTTTTGCGAAAGAATGTGCAAGCGGGGAAAAACCTGATTCGGCTAGAGGTATATAGGCAAGCTCTTCGGGCAGATTAAAATGCTTGAATATTTTCTTGACGTCGTCAATGTATTTAGAAGATCTGTCGAGGTATAATTGAACCGATTCTCTTCTCTTATTCGTGTAAATGTCTATCCACTTATTAACCTTATTTATTCCTGTATCGTGCGGAAAAGGCAAGTACTCTTTCCGTGCGGAATCTTCTTTTATAAGATTGAAATCTTTTTTATCAAAACAAGACAATTTGTCTTCACTATCAAATGTTAAATTAAGATCTAAAACTATTTTCTCAAAGTTTGAATAATGGTTTGCAATTTCTTCTTTTAAAGAATCGAGTTGTGCCGTATCATTCTCTTTTATTTCGGATTCGATAGAGTCTATATATTCGAAGATGCTGTCGTAAAAGTACAGGGCTGTATCATACTTATTTTCGCGAACTAGTTTATTGGCATGAGAACACATTAATAGCAGATGCTCATAATCGTCATTTTTTATCTCTCCGGTAATCAATAGCGAATTTGAGATCAAGAAAAGGATCACGAAAATATTTTTCCTAAAAATGTACATCCCGCTAAATTGCCTCCTCGATCTGCTTTAATTTTGACTGCATGATCTCCATAATTTCTTTAAGTCTCTCTTCGGAAGATGCCTCATATCTTTGAACCAGAGCGGGCTGGGTATTTGACGCCCTGATAAGTCCGAAACCGTCATCAAAAATAATTCTCACTCCGTCAACATCAACAACTTTATATCCTGATTTCTTAAAAAACTCAGTAACTCTTTTAACTATCTCGAATTTTTTATTGTCATCGCTGTCCAGTCTGATTTCCGGAGTCATTATAGTTTTCGGGATGTCGGATAGCAGACCCGACATTGTATTATCTGATCTTGAAAGTATCTCAAGAAGCCTTAATGATGCATAAAGAGCATCGTCATGTCCGAAAAATCTGTCTTTAAAGAATATATGTCCGCTCACTTCTCCACCTAGTTCAGCTCCGGTTTCCTTCATTTTAGCTTTTATTAGTGAATGCCCTGCTTTCCACATAATTCCTTTTCCGCCGAGTTTTTCTATTCCGTCGTACAAAGTTTGGGAGCATTTAACTTCACCTACGATAACTGAACCGGGTTTTCTGGAAAGGATTTCTTTCGAAAATATCATCATCAGATGATCTCCGAACAGCATGTCTCCTTTTTCAGTAACTATTCCGATCCTATCCGCATCACCGTCGTAACCTATACCGAGATCAGCCTTGGAACTTTTTACTTGGTTTATAAGGTCGGTCATATATTTAGGAACTGTCGGATCAGGATGATGGTTAGGGAATCTTCCGTCGGGGTCAGTATAAAGCTCTATTACTTCGTGCCCGAAATATCTGAATATCTCAGAAGCTATCTGTCCACCGGTTCCGTTTCCTCCGTCAACCGCTATTTTCAGCTTTCTCGATCCCATAGTTATATTTTTTTTCATATAATCCAGATATTCATCTCTTACAGAAATGTGCTTTAAAGTTCCTGCAGGAGCATCAGAAGATCTGCTTTCAAGATCCTTATTTAAGATCATTCTTTTAAGATCCTGTATCTTCTCCCCGTATAAAGCTGTTTTTTTTGTAAGCATTTTAAATCCGTTCATGTCTGCAGGATTGTGTGATCCCGTGATCATAACGGCTGAATCTCCATTCAGATTTATCTGGGCGAAATAAAGGATCGGCGATGTGCATTGTCCGATGCTGATGACGTCAATACCGCAGTCTCTTAAGGAGTTTGTGAATGTTGAAAAAAGATAATCTGCTGACAACCTGGCATCGTAGCCGATCACGCAGTTTTTGAATCCTTCTCTGATAAGATAAGTTGAGAAAGCTTTTCCTATCTTGACGACCGTATCGGCTGTGAAATCAGTCTCCACAACGCCTCTTATGTCATATTCTCTAAAAATGTTTTCGTTCATTTTAAACTCCCTTTATGTTTAAAATCATCTTACTGCCTGAACAAGACCTACTTTTCTATAGACTTTGCTTAGCATTTTCCATGCTTTCTTTTGTGCACTCTCGGCTCCGGATTTTAATACAGCTTCGAGATAATCCTTATTCTTCATCAGATCATCATGTCTATTTTTTATAGGACTCAGTCTCTCTACTACGATATCAGCAAGATCTTTTTTAAAGTCACCGTATCCTTTGCCTTCATACATAAGTTCAATCTCTGCAATGCTTATTTCTGTCAGATTTGCGTATATCGTTAAAAGATTTCTTATCCCAGCTTTTTCATCTGTTTCGGAGAACTTTATCTCTGAACCCGAATCGGTTACAGCGCTCTTAATTCTTTTTGCAACAAGTGAAGGCTCATCGATAAGCGCGATCCTTCCCGACTCCCCCGAGTCGCTTTTACCCATTTTGCTCATTGGATTTTGAAGGTCCATTATCCTGGCACCTGATTTGGGAATTATCGGTTCAGGTATCGTAAATGTATCTGAATACCTGTAGTTGAACCTCATCGCTATATCCCTTGTAAGTTCCACATGCTGTTTTTGGTCTTCGCCAACCGGAACAAAATCGGCATTGTACAATAGGATATCTGAAGCCATCAGGATGGGATAAGTGTATAATCCCGCATTAACATTCGCACCTGGTTTTGCGGACTTATCCTTGAACTGTGTCATTCTGCTCAGATCTCCCAAACCTGTCATACATCCAAGTATCCATGCAAGTTCTGTGTGGCCCGTAACATGAGACTGAATGAAAAGATTATTTTTTTCCGGGTCAAGACCCACAGCTATATACTGAGCTATGATCGACAGAGTTTTATGTCTGAGTTCTTTAGGCTCCTGCGGCACTGTAAGAGCATGAAGATCTACAACCATATAAAGAGTTTCGTAATCATTCTGAAGTTTTACGAAATTTTTCATTGCCCCGATATAATTTCCAATTGTAAGCTGTCCGGTAGGTTTAATTCCGCTTAAAATTGTTTTTTGTGAACTCAGTTCTTCCATTTTATCTCTTTCCGTCATTAACTCATTATAATTTTATCTGAATAGAAAACCGGTCCGTCCTTACATACAAGATAGTAACCTTCTTCATTCTTTTTTTTCACAGCGCAGCCTTGGCATACGCCCATACCGCAGGCCATCGGAGTTTCAAGAGAAATCTGACATACGGCGTTCCTTTTTCCGAGAGAAAGGCAAACCGCTTTCATCATCGGATCCGGACCGACGACAAATATATCATAATCCGACATTTTTTCCAGATTTTTGTTTTTTATCTCTGATTCAAGCATATCCACAACATTTCCTTCAAACCCCATCGACCCGTCGTCTGTACAGATCAAAAGCTTTATATTCTGGTCAATGAAATAGTCTGTGTCAAAAAAGCCTGATTTGTTTCTGTTTCCCCAGATCAGGGTAGTTCGGCAGTCCGTTGTCGAAAAATACTGCACCAGCCTTTTGATGGGCGCTATTCCGATACCTCCCGCAATTAGAAGCTTCTGTTTCTTATCTGATTTAAGATCGAATCCGTTACCGAGCGGACCTAGAATGTTTAAGTATTTCTCTTCTTTTAGCGCTTTTTTCAAAAGTTCCGTACCTCTGCCGACTACATCAAAAATAAATTCGAATCTGTCTTTTTTTACATTCGATATCGCGAAAGGTCTTCTCAGAACCGGAATACAGCCTGTTCCCCGGTTATTAACCTGAACAGTAACGAATTGACCAGGAAGTGAGGTTGTGGCTATCAATTCAGATCTTACAACACATGAAGTGATGCTGCCGGAACAATCTTTTACACTTATTATCTCAGTGCGTTCTTCACTGTATTTTGTATCCGTCATTTGCCAGTTCCTGTAAAATCTTCATCATTTTTTGAATACCTGTCAACATTAATTCTATCCGAAAGGACAATACCTTCATCGGACATGAAATAAATAATTCCGCTTAGTTTGTTCTTTTCAATAAAATACCTGCCCTTCTCCCTGCCCATTAAAAAAACAGCGGATGCAAAAGCATCGCTCAAATATGACTTTTCGGATATTATAGAAACGCTCACAATATCTGATACTCCGTAACCTGTAAACGGATTTATTATATGACAGTATCTTACACCCTCATTTATCATAAATTTTTCATAATCCCCCGATGTTGAAATTGCAGCATCGGCAATGTATAATGTATCGATTATCTCATTTTTGACCCTGGGATGTCTTATGCCTACAGTTTTAGGAGATTTAGATTTGAGAAGGATGTCCCCTCCTACGGCAACAATGAAATTTTCGATACCTTTTGAAGCCAGATATTCTCCAGTCGAATCTGCCGCATATCCCTTTGCTATACCTCCCAGGCCGATCTTGCATCTGTTATCAGTTACCAGCACAGAATCAGTGAAAAAATTGTAACGGTCAAGATTTGAGATCTTCAAAATTTCGGAAAGCTCGATGCTGTCAGGTTTTGAAGGTGATGAAACCGTATTAAAACCCCAAAGCTCTACGACCGGCTGTATAGCAATGTCGAAGTATTTATCAGTGTATTTGTGGATATTTCTAGATATACCGATTATTTTTCTTAGGGAAGAAGGTATCTGTTTTTTTGCTATTGCATTACCGTTGAATCTGCTGATCGTCGAATTAGGCTCGTAAACATTCATTTCACTGTTAAAATATCCGAAAATGTCTTCAGCATCATTGAGAATTTTTGTAACATTCCCGATCTCGGATTCTGGAACATCAAATACAGTTATTTTTATATCGGTAGAGAATGCTAAAAACGAAACTGAGACCTTCTGTTTCTCTTTTTTGCTGCAGGATACTAGAAAAGCTACAAGTATCGCATATTTTAGTACATGCCCGATTTTCATGGCCTAAAAGTATAATTTTAAAATGATAAATGCAAGTGAAAATATAGAATAAACTGAATTAAGTTTACCGCTTATTTCACTTTTTTGTACAACTTTTCGATCAGGTAGGTTACGAGTACAGAACCGTTTTCGTTTATGCCTATTCTGACAACATCGTCATTTTTAAAGAGCCATTTGTTGTAGATCGCGACCGAACCGTTTTTGATGGCCGTAAGTTTTATAGAATCGCTTTTGTATGAAGTGGGAAATTTGTTCTTTTCATAACTGGGCTGACCGTATTTAGCGATCATATCCTTACTGACTTTTTCATACATTTTAAAAACCGTAAGATCAGCTTCATTCTTCAGTACGATCTGGCAGGCGTAGAGATTCTTATCTACAAAACTGAACTGCCACTTCTCAACCTTATATCCCATGTAACTGCCGTTATGATATTCAAGAATACCGTCGTCGGTTTCCATCAGTTTAATATCGGAGTTTTTTCCGAGGTGCTCTTTAACCTGAATCCTGTTTGAGTTCCATTTCACTCCGAGAACTGTGGGAAGAGGAGAATTAACTTTTTTAGGCTCAACAACAACTTTTACGGTTTTCTTCTGACCTTCAAGACATTTTTTCTGTTGTTTCTGCGCATCTACAATTTCTGTCCAAGTTGCGGAATAAATGGAGTTTAAATCATCATAACTGTCTCTGTCGATCGTCGGATCGCACATTTTATCTTTGATCGTATTGAATTCCACCATCAAAGAATCAATCTGTTTCTTATATTTACCACAATCCTGGGTGAATGCGGACACCGAAACCATCAGTACTGTAGTAACAATCAGTTTGTACATCTTTCTCCTTTTTACTTTATTCGACTTCAACGATCTGTCGTACACGCATATTCAACAGAACGGTCAAATGTAATTAACGATTTTAATTTTGTCAATATCGGTTTTTTAAAATTTAAATTTAATTAATTCTTGCCTTGCAATGATTGAATTTTATAATTATTTTTCATGAACTTGCGGCACGATCGGAAAACTAATCTTAAAGATGAGGAGACCGGAATGGGTAAAAGATTAACAGTTGTGGATTTACAGAAATACAAATCGAAAAATAGAAAAATAGCTGCTCTGACGGCATACAGTTTTTATGAAACAAGGATAATTGACTCTACTGCAGTTGACATGATACTTGTAGGCGATTCGCTGGGAATGGTGTTCCAGGGGAAAACAAGTACAATACCCGTAACAGTTGACCATATTATCTATCATACCAGAATAGTCGTAGAATCTTCCCAGAACCCGGTAATTGTGGCTGATATGCCTTTCGGAAGTTTTCAAATATCGGCAGAAAAAGCAGTAGAAAATGCGGTAAG
>CALMWI010000356.1 GCA_937873545.1 uncultured bacterium
GGAAGACCTATGATAATCAGGCTTCTTGATCCGCCGCTTCATGAATTCTTACCGAAAGAAGAAGACGACATTATAGGCGTTGCAAAAGAAATAAATGTATCTGTAGATCAGCTTAAACAGACAATAAGCAGTCTTCACGAATTCAATCCTATGCTCGGATTCAGAGGATGCCGCCTTGCCGTAGTTTATCCGGAGATCGGAAGAATGCAGGCAAGAGCGATATTTAAAGCCGCTTTAAATGTAAAAGGTTCAAAACCGTGGATCGAAGTACCGCTTACTGGTAAAGTAAAAGAATATATGATCGTAAAAGAAATAATCGAGCAGGTGGCGGTTGAACTTGGCGCGAAAGGTAAAGTTGATTATAAAGTCGGAACAATGATCGAGGTGCCTAGAGCAGCTCTGACAGCTCAGGAATTTGCGGGCGAGTGTGATTTTATGAGCTTCGGAACGAACGATCTTACTCAGATGACCTGCGGATTCTCAAGAGATGACGCAGGCAGTTTCTTAGGTAAATATGTCGATCTCGGAATATATGATAAAGATCCGTTCCAGACTATAGATCGTGAAGGAGTCGGCAATCTTATGTATCATTGCGTAATGGTAGCTAAAGAAACAAATCCGAACATTCACATCGGTATCTGCGGCGAACATGGAGGGGATCCTGATTCTGTTGAATTCTGCCACATGATAGGACTGGATGAAGTCAGCTGTTCACCTTACCGTGTACCTGTCGCAAGGCTTGCAGCTGCTCATGCAGCTATAAATTATCCGTACAGCGATGAATGCGGATGCGGCGATGAGGATTGCGGATGTGAAGACGGTCACAGCCACGGTCATGAACACGGTCACGACCATGACTGCGGTTGCGGACATAAACACTAGAAACAGATATTTAATTAAATAAAAAAGGAACTCTGAAGGGTTCCTTTTTTATTTTCTTATTTTTTACTTGACAAAAGTTTACCGGGTAAATAAATTACCAAGTAAATTATTGAGCAGGTAAATGAAAGACTCTCTCATCGAACAAATATCAGGATCATTGAACTCCATAAAAGGCAAATGTCAGCTGAAAGACAGAACGATAGCCGCAGAACTTAAAGTCTCATGCTCAGAGCTTAACTGCATGAAGCTGTTTCTGTTAAATAGTAAACTTTCCGTAAAGGATATTGCTGAAAAGCTGGGAATTACATCAGGCGGAGTTACAAAAATAGTCAGCCAGCTGGAAGGTCAATCACTTTTAAGAAGAGATATGGACCCTGATGACAGGCGCGGAATAGTAGTTTCTCTTACACCCGGCGGAGAAAGACTGATAGCCGACCTGAAGAAAAAAACTATAAATTATTATGACTCACTTTTCAAAAACCTATCGAAAGCTGAAAAAGAAGATATATTTAAAGGACTGCAGATTCTTGATGAATCATGGATAAAACTTACAGGTGTAAAATCACAGGGAATTGAAAATTGTTGAAAATTTCATTGTTGCATAAAGTAATATAATGTATATTATGGAAGATAAATATACTGCAGGGATAAATAATGGATAAGATCGTAAAGGTAATTTTTTCGTCAATTGTTCTTACATTGTTCTATTTTGTATGGACGCGGACCACAAATGTGAACAATCTTCTGGTGACCGGCGCGCTTGCATTAACGGTGAGTCTCATTTATAGAGATTATCTAGTAATGCCGATACTGCATCCGAAGAGGATCGGCTACAGTCTGTTTTATATTGTCATATTATTTATCGAGATCGTTAAATCGAACATAGATGTGGCTCTTAGGGTTATCAGGCCGGTAATCCCAATCAATCCGGGAATAGTAACTGTAAAAACGAAGCTTAAATCTCCAATGGGAAGGCTGATACTAACAAATTCCATTACATTGACACCCGGAACTCTGACAGTTGATATGGTAGATGATACGCTGTATATTCACTGGATAGATGTAAAAGATAAAGAGGAGACCGGCGCAACTGAAAAAATAGTCAGTAATTTTGAAAAATATCTGGAGGTGATCTTTGGATAAACTGCCTGAAATCATACTGCAGATATCCACTTATTTTGTGTCTGCAGGAATCATACTCGCAACATTAAGAATGATAAAAGGCCCGTCTATGGCAGACAGAGCTGTAGCTCTGGATACTTTTACTGTGATATCCATATCACTTATAGTTCTGATATCGTGCCTGGCAGGCAGAGTTATATTTCTTGATGTCGGAATGGTGTATGCTATCTTGAGCTTTATTGGGGTAGTTGCTGTAGCAAGATATATCGAAGGGGGTCTATGATGCAATGGAATACACTGCTTGGTTCGATATTGACCCTGACCGGTTCGATATTTTTGTTTCTCGGTGCTCTTGGAGTTTACAGGATGCCCGACCTTTACAACAGAATGCAGGCCGGAACTAAGGCCACAACACTTGGTACGATGCTGACACTTATGGGAATAGGCGTCTGCCATACAGAATGGATAGGGCAGATACTGATACTTATAATATTCATAGCAATTACAAATCCGATATCATCACATGCTCTTGCGAGAGCCGCGCATTTTAAAGGAATACCTCTTACAGAAAAGAGCGTAATAGACAAGCTGAAAGATGAAAAAAGTAAACCGGAGGTAAAATAATGGAATTACAGCACGGCATTATTATACTTATGGGGCTTGCGATGATACTTTCGGCTATACTTGCTATGGTTGTAAAAGACCTTATTTCATCGGTGGTCGCTGTCGGGGTCGTAAGCTTGTTTGCAAGTATAATATATTTGCTTCTTCAGGCTCCGGATGTCGCTATGACCGAGGCAGCTATAGGAGCAGGCCTCTCCACACTGATCTTCCTTTATGCGCTACACAAAACAAAAGATGCGGAGGAAGAAAATGATTAAGAAATTATTCGCTGCCGTTCTTCTTGTGTTTATGACTGTAATGTTATATCAGCTCTATTCTAATATAACCGAAAAAAGCGAACTGTCAGGAGTATCGCGCGGCTACGCAGAAAGAGGAGCTTCCGAATTGGGGACACAGAACATTGTAACATCGATAGTTGTAACTTACAGGGGTCTCGATACTCTTGGCGAGGTATCAGTGCTTTTCATAGCGGCAACAGGAGTCGCGGTGCTTCTTAGAAGAAGAAAAGAAGATGAGCCTGCCGTTACCGCAGCAAAAAGACAATCGAGTGAAATACTCCAGACTGGAACCAGACTGCTTACTCCGATAATAATCATGTTCGGAGTCTATATTTTTATAAACGGGCATCTTTCTCCCGGAGGCGGATTTCAGGGGGGTGCAGTGATAGCCTCGGCGGTTCTTCTGCTGTTCCTTTCAGATATCAATTATAAGATAAATCACGGTCTGTTCAATGTTATAGAATCTTTTTCAGGTGTGTTTTATGTACTGATAGGTATCCTTGGACTGCTTCTTTTCGGAGTAAATAATTTCCTCGATAACAGGATCCTTCCGCTGGGTGAATTCGGAACTATACTGAGCGCGGGAGCAATTCCGGTAATATATTCTCTTGTCGGTCTTAAAGTCGGTACGGAACTCGCCAGTATAATTGATAACATGAAAAAGGATTAAAAATGAATATAATTCACGTTATAGGTTTTATCCTTATGCTGATCGGCTTCTGGGGAATGCTTACGCAGAAAAATATGATCAAGATAGTTCTTGCACTGGCGATCGTGGAAACAGGGTTACAGCTCGTAATGGTCGCATTCGGGTTTATCAAAGGAAGAACCGCGCCTATACTGGATTCCGCGGAACTTGTAAATAATCCTGCGTCCATGATAGTCGATCCTGTACCTCAGGCGCTGGTTCTGACAGCCATCGTGATCGGCGTCGCTGTAAACGCTCTGATGCTTACATTCGTGATCAGACTTTATCAGAAAAAGAAGACTCTGTCAATAACCGAATATAAGGATCTAAAATGGTAAACCCTTTATATATTGTCGCCATACTGCTCGGAACAGGATTCCTTTTACCTCTGATCTCAAAAGCAGGCAGAAGAATTTCGCTCACTGTATTTTTTATGAGTCTGATTTCCGTATCGGCGATAAGCTACCAATGGCTATGGTCTTTCTTGTTCGGGGGACAAACAGCGGCAATGTTCTATACAGCCGGAGTTGAACCGCCACTTTCGATAAATTTTCTGATAGGCTACAAAGAAGCAATTTTTTTAACTGCTGTCAATTTCATGGGTCTTGTAGGCGCGATTTACATGTCAACTCAGATAAAAGAGACAGGATATAAAGCTATGGTTCTGTTTCTTTTAATGGTTCTCGGACTGAACGGTCTTATACTTACCGCGGATATTTTTAACCTTTTTGTGTTTATGGAGATAACTTCGATCGCGACTTTCTCGCTTGTCGGAATGGACCTGAAATTAAATTCGCTTACGGGCGGATTTAAATATATGATAGCCGGCGGCCTTGCTTCGGTTTTTCTTCTTCTTGGAATTATAATACTTTATTCTTTAACCGGAACACTCGGCATTGAGAGCATGTCGCAGTATGTACTGAATGTCGATAATATCAAACTCCTTTCAATAGGATCTTTTCTGCTGATTTTTTCTTTTATAATCGAAATGAAACAGTTCCCGGCTAACGGCTGGGCTATAGATGTTTATGACGGAGCTAATCCGGGCATTACAGGGCTTGCCTCCGCAACGGGGACGGCAGCTGTTTTTTACTCGCTGTACAAGATCATGCCTATAGTATCTGATGAGATCCTGAGTATTATTATTTTTACTGGTTCTCTGACCTTTATTGCATCAAATCTGATGGGATTAATGCAGACCAACCCGAGAAGGATGCTGGGGTATTCTTCTGTAGCCCAGATGGGTCTGGTTATGGCTGCAGCCGCATGGTCGGTTTTCTCGCAGAACGACGGAATTTTTTTTACATCCGTACTTCCTCTGCTACTTAATCATTTTTTTGCGAAGGCGGGTTTATTCTGGATATCAGGTATAATTAAAAAGAACGATTACAGAAATTGGGGAGTGATAAGAGAGAATAAGGTGCTTTCAGGCATATTCATCGTCATGGTTCTTGCTCTGACTGGAATGCCGCCTTTCCCGGGATTCTGGGGTAAATGGAATTTAGTTCTTGATCTTGCGGCAAATTATGAATTCTTCTGGATATTCATAATTCTTCTCGGATCTCTTTTTGAAGCGGGATATATGCTGAGATGGCTTGGAGTGACGCTCAAGAAAACTTCTGAGAAAGATATTATAGCATACGATTCATACAAAGTGCTTGCGATCGAGATAATTAACATTACCCTTCTTGCAGTATCTTTCTTTTATTTTTTCAGGCAGAACCAGGGTCATTTGAGCTATTACCTTCCATATACTGCAGGATTAGCGCTGCTCGGTCTCAGATCTCTCCCTGAAAGATTTAAAGGTGTCCTTGCTCTGACTTCAATATTCTTTTACGGTTATATGTTCCTGCCTCTTCAGACCGGATTTGTATTTTTCTTTAACGCGATGTTCATATTCGGAGCTTTCGTACTTACGATCGCCACATTGAACAGAAAAAAGAGAAGCAGCACTTTTTATGGTCTTCTAATGTTGATGACCGGGTCTTTGATCGCCATTGCGAACGCAGATAACATCCTTCACTTTTTTATTTCTTGGGAGATTATGACAGTTACATCGTATCTTCTTATTAGAAGAGGGAATGAGTCCGAGAAAGAATCTTATAGTTATATCATGTTCTCACTTGGCGGAGCATTTCTGATACTTTCGGGATTTGCTTACGCATACTCTCAGAATCCTGAATTTCTGAGTTTCAATATATTATCAATGGCTCAGGAAAGCTCTGCAGCCGCATTCATTTTAATTTCTCTGGGTTTTTTGATCAAAAGCGCCGCGCTGGGAGTTCATATATGGATCGCGGGAGCTTATTCAAAAGCCGAGGACGATGTGACCCCGTTCATTTCGGCTCTGCTTTCAAAGGCCGGAATTTTCGGCTTCGTAATGCTACTGCTTACGATGGGTATTCCGAAAACGGAATATATTGATCTTGCATATATTCTAAGCTGGGTAGGAGCTCTTACCGCGCTCATCGGAACTATGATGGCAATTCATGAAGAGAACGCCAAAAGACTTCTCGCATATTCAAGTATGGGGCAGGTCGGATATATTATCCTTGCTCTTTCAATTATGTCGGGTCTCGGATGGACAGCGGCAATGTTCCAGATGATCAACCATTTTCTGATCAAGGGAGTTCTGTTCCTTGCGATCGCGGGTGTTATTTACAGAACAGGCACTGCGGACATGTATAAAATGGGCGGACTTATTAAAAAAATGCCGTGGTCGTTCACGGCTGTTATGTTCGGCATAATAGCGATCTCGGGAGTTCCTCCGCTGACGGGATTCGGAGCAAAATGGCTCCTTTATGAAGCCCTGATCGAAAAAGGCTGGTACCTTCAGACCGGAGCGGCCTTTTTTGCAAGCACGGTAGCTTTTCTTTACTGTTTCAGGCTTATTCATGCCATCTTCCTCGGGCAGCCTAAGAACGAATTCAGGAATGTAAAAGAAGCTCCAGCGTGGTTCATAGTACCTCAATATATATTCATAATGGTAATATTCCTGTTCTCCGTTTTCCCCAAACTTCTTATTGATCAGATCACCGGGATCGTTGATCCGATATTCGGCAGCGGATTGACATGGCAGGGCGGAACGGCCATAACATCACTGGGCTACTGGAACGGCACTACCGTCATGACTATCGTCGGTGTAATATTCGTTGTGCTGGCCGCGGGACTGTTCATCAAGTCGCCCAAGGTACAAAAAGTAAAACAGTTCAATATAGTTTTCTCGGCTGAAAGACCGGAAACTCCCGAGCTGACACATTTCGCTTATGAATTCTTCAGACCTTACAGAAGAGCGCTTGGCTGGATGATAGCTCCGTACGCAAAGAATTTCTGGGCTGCGGTTACAGAATGGACTTTAACAATTTCAGATTCTCTCAGAAAGATCTATACAGGCAACACACAAACTTACATTTTCTATATTCTGATGATGAGCGTAGTGCTTTTCTATGTTACCGTAGGAGTTAAATAATGGACAATTTCTGGACGACTCTATTATATGCCTTTCTATCGATGTTTCTTATTTTCAATTACGGAATGCTTTTGGGCGGTGTTGTTTACAAGATAATTGCCAGAGTTCACGGAAGGTTCGGACCTCCCGTGTGGCAGCCGTATGTGAATCTGGTAAAAGTGATGGGAGTCAGAACTGCGATCTCACACGGGATCATGTTCTGGCTGGGACCCGTATTCCGCTTCGCGGGCGGGATCGGACTGTTTTTGTTCATGCCCGTCGTATTCGGCTCTGTCTGGATGCAGAATTTCAGCTTTTCAGGCGATCTTCTGCTTGTAATATATTTCATTTTCTTCGGACAGTTAGGTATGGCCTTAGGCGCGGCTGAATCGGGGCATCCGTATTCTCCGATGGGTATCATGAGAGGACTTGCGCAGGTAACCGTGTCCGAAGTACCGTTCGCGCTTGCTGTGATCGCGCTCGCAGCCCAGCACGGAACGCTCTCGATCACCGAGATCGTGGCGGCGCAGCAGGGAGGTATCGCCAACTGGAATATGATCACCAATCCCGTCGCTACTTTAGCCGGCATGATGGCTTTTCTGGGCATGATGATGCACGCGCCGTTCAACCTCCATCTTGCGCCGCAGGAGATCCCTGTCGGGCCGCCTACCGAGTATCACTCGAACTTTCTGGGCTATATGCAGGCCAACAGGGCGTTTTTCGCGTCTGCAAAACTTATACTTTTCATGAACCTTTTTTTCGGCGGCGCGACGAATATCCCCGTGCTGGTCGGAAAAACGTTCACTCTATACATGTTCGCGGTTTTCGTAGGTGTGGTCAATCCGAGATTCACGCTTGAAAACTCTATAAGATGGTTCATCAGGATACCTACAGCTACGGGAATAATTGCCGTTCTGCTTTACACATTTTAATCTAAGATCCGGAGAGTTAAATGACTGAAGTTAATAACGAAGAAAATAAGATCATAAAACCGGATTACTGCGATCCGGAACTGTTCTGCACTGCGCTTCCCAAAGAAGTTCCGAGAATGAACAATATCATTCAGAAATTTTATGACTGGGCTCAGGCAAATTCCTTATGGCTGCTGGCTTTCGGTACAGGATGCGGTTCTATTGAGATGCGTCCGCTATATACTGCAAGGTATGACATTTCAAGATACGGGATCGCGCCAAGACCCACTCCGAGGCAGTCGAATCTTTTTATAATCAGCGGTTATGTGTCCGTCAAAACTCTCAAAAGGATCATCAGAAGTTACGAACAGATGCAGAACCCTAAATTTGTTATAGGATTGGGCAGCTGCACGATCAACGGCGGAATGTACTGGGACAGCTATAATACAATAAACAGGCTCGATCATTATATACCTGTGGATGTTTATGTGGCCGGATGCATGCCGAGACCCGAAGCTCTCATAGCCGGTTTTGACGAACTCAAAAAGAGAATAAAAGAGGGCAGGGGCGAAGGGGCCAACGAATACGCAAAAAATTTCGCATGGTATAAAGCAAATCAGAAAAAGATCATAAAAGACTGGGATATGCCCGACTATAACTGGTAGAGGTAAGAATGAAAGAGCTTATAGAAAGATTAAGATCAAAATTCAACGCCAAAAATATTAAAGAGCAGAGAAAGAACTTTGTTTTCATCACTGTCGAGAAAAAAGACCTCGAAGGCTGCGTGCTTTACCTTAAAGAATTTGAAGGCTACGGTCACCTTACTCTTTTGACAGCGCTTGACTGGATCGAAAAAGATCAGTTCGAACTTGTGTATCATCTTCACAATTACTCCAACAAAACTGATGTGAGCGTTAAGACCTTCATAGACAGGAAGAATCCCACTATGGTAAGCATTAACAACCTATGGGCAGGTGCAAGGGTATATGAAAGGGAAATAAAAGAGCTGTTCGGAATAGACTTCCCCGGATGCCCGAGGGTTAATGATCCTTTCGCGCTTGAAGGCTGGCATGAAATTCCGCCGATGAGAAAAGATTTTGACACGAAAAAGTATTCGGAAGAAACATACTTTCCCCGTCCCGGAAGATATACAAAAGACAATGTCGCTCAGATGGAAGAACAGCTGTACCCCGTTGAAGCTGAAGTTAAGAACGGCATAGCTGAAACCGTAAGAAAAAAATAAAATCAGTTGGATATTATGAAACCTATTTGGAATGACACTAAAGAATACGATCTCAAATCCGGCAAATATGTGAAGATATGGCAGGGTCCCCAGCATCCGGGAGTGACCGGAAACATGTCTCTTGAACTTCTGCTTGAAGGAGATGAGATCAAACTGCTTAAAACTCACGTCGGATATCTGCACAGAGGGTTTGAAAAGCTGATGGAAAGGAGAAAATTCATCAACTGCTTTCCGATAGTTTGCAGGATCTGCGTTCCCGAACCCGACACGAATGAATATCTTTTCGCGGCCGCGGCAGAAGAGCTCTCAGGAATAGAAATACCCGAAAGAGCTAAATGGATCCGCGCGCTTAACCTTGAAATGGCAAGGCTGGGAGCAACAGTTATGGGTCTGGGCGGACAGGCAGGTTCATTCGGATTGGGTACGATAGGCCAGTGGGCGGTGGCGCACAGGGATTTCCTTCTCGATTCTTTTGAAGAACTGACAGGCGGAAGGATATATCACATGTATATTGTTCCGGGCGGGGTCAGGTACGAAATTCCGGAAGGTTTTGAAGGAAGACTCGAAAAAACCCTGGTCAAGATAGAAAAACTGCTTTCAGATATTGATAAAGTGATGTTTAATAACGCAGTATTCAAATCAAGATCAAAGGGTCTTGCGCGGATCCCTAAGGACTGGATCGAACCGTTCGGAATAAACGGCACTACGGCAAGAGCTTCAGGTGTAAGCTACGATGTAAGGAAAGATCATCCGTATCTGATATACGATCAGCTTGATTTCAATGTCACGACAGGAACGGAAGGAGATGTTTATGCAAGAACAGAGCTTAGGAGGGAGGAATGTCTTCTTTCAATAAATCTGATCAGGCAGATCCTTGCAAAGATGCCCAAAAGCGGTCCTGTAAGAACTTTCATTCCCGACATTATGCATTGGAAGATACCTGCAGGCGAAACTTATGTCAGGGCTGAATCAGGCAGAGGCGAGTACGGTTATTATATGGTCACAGACGGAAGCGAGTATCCGCAAAGGGTTCATGTCAAAGGACCAAGCTATACGCATGCAATGTCGCTGCTTGAAAAACTGGCTGAAGGAAACACAAACGCAGACATATTCGGAATCATGGTCTCACTACAAACTTATCCCCCTGAAATAGAGAGGTAAAAATGAGCTTGAAAGATATAGTATCCCCGTTTAACGCATGGAAAAGAGCATTCGAGAAACCCGATACGATCGTAAAACCTCTTTCAGAAAGAGAGGGTTCAGACCTGTACAGAGGATTTCATATCAACGATATTGACAAGTGTATCGGATGCGGTTCGTGCGAAGAGATCTGTCAGAATGCCGCGATAGACCTTGTGGATGTGGCTTCTGTCAAGGCTAAGCCGGGAGACAGCGGGTTAAGGCCGCTTATCGACTACGGAAGATGCTGCTGGTGCGCATTGTGCGTCGATATCTGCCCGACAGGTTCACTCGGAATGTCGAATGATTACACATGGATATCCGAGAATTCAGACGATTTCAGATTCATCCCGGGAATTGACGAAAAAAAATGGAATAGATCTGAAAAAGGTTATAGAAGATCTGCGGAATCTTGGCTTGTTGACCCTAACAGGCAGCACATGAACGAGATAGAGCCTGATAAAAGAAAAAAGAATTTTGACGAATATGCTGAAGGTTTCACTGATGAGCAGGCTATGGCCGAAGCAGGCAGATGTCTTGACTGCGGAATATGCATTCAGGCCTGTCCGACGCACATGGATGTTCCGAAATATATAAACGCCATAAGAAACAAAGATCTTGATGAAGGCCTGAGGATAATGTATGAGACCAATCCGATGCTTGAAGCCTGCGGCAGGATCTGTACGGCGAAATGCGAGGATGTATGCGCAGTCGGGCATAACGGAAAACCGATCGCGATCAGATCGCTGAAAAGATATATCGGAGATCAGACTTTCAAAAAGAAAGATGAGATCATGGACCTAAAACCTGCGGCTTCAACAGGGAGGAAAGTCGGAATAATAGGCGGAGGACCGGCCGGACTGACGGCGGCATTCTATCTCAGACGGTTCGGGCATGCGGTCACACTTTACGAGCAGCACGATAAACTGGGCGGTATGCTCAAGTGGGGAATTCCGGACTACAGGCTTCCGGCAGATGTACTACAGAGAGAAATTGATTTTATTTTAAGGCAGGGCGTTGAAGTTAAATACAGCGTCAAAGTAGGAAAAGATATTTCATTTGATCAGCTTCATAAGGAAAACGATGCGCTCTTCATAAGCGTCGGCGCTCAGATCGGAAGCGATATGCCGATAAAGGGAATGGAAACGGAAGGAGTTTATTCAGGCGTTGAATTTTTGGAAAAAGTAGCAAAAGGCGAAAAACCTTTCGTCGGAAAGGAAGCCGTTATAGTCGGCGGCGGAAATACGGCGATGGACGCTACAAGATCATCTATCAGGCTTGGAGCGAAGGCTAAGATACTTTACAGAAGGACAGAGCAGGAGATGCCTGCGAACAGGGAAGAGATCAGGGAGGCCAAAGAGGAGGGAGCAGAACTTAAGATACTTTCAACCCCTACAAAGATCGAAAAACTTCCATCAGGCAGATTGAAAATAGAATGTCTGAAAATGGAATTAGGTGAACCTGACAAAAGCGGCAGAAGAAGCCCGGTGCCCAAAGAAGGATCAGAATTTTATATAGAGGCGGATGTCTGCATAATGGCGATCGGACAGAAGGTCGAACCTGAATTTTCAGAGACGATCGGACTTAAAGTCACCAAGTGGGGAACATTTGAAGTTCATTCGGACACTTTAAGATCGAATGATAAGGTTTTTGCAGGCGGAGACTGCCAGACAGGACCTGATGACGCGATAAAAGCCGTCGCGGCCGGAAAAAAAGCGGCCTATTTTATAGATAAACAGCTCAGAGGATAGATCCCGGAAAAATCGATGAAAAAGTATTACGTTTACGCAGGTTTATTTGTATTGGCTTCTACAGTATTTGTATTTATTTTCTTAAATATGAATGACCGGCGCATAACCCGCGTAAGCACTGCAGAAATTGCTGAAGGATCATATACATACGATATGAATCCTTTATATAAAAGTGAAACGGAGAGATTTATGGCTTCTGAAGAAAAGGCGGATATAGTAATGCTTGGAAATTCGATCACATCTCAGGCGGATTGGTCTGTACTTCTGAATAGGAACGATGTACTCAACAGAGGAATAAGCGGAGATATCACCGAGGGAATGCTCAGAAGGCTTGAATCGGTTATCAAAGTCAAGCCTTCAATGTGTTTTTTGATGGGCGGAATTAATGATATTACCAGGCGTGTACCATACGAAGATACTCTTTCAAATCTGAAAACGATAGCGGAGATACTTAAAACGAACGGAATCACTCCGGTAATCCAGTCTGTACTTTATACAGAAAACAGGTTTTTCAGCTCGGAATACAACAATCCCATTGTAAAAAAGCTGAACGAAGATCTGATGGAATTCTGTTCGGAGAACAAAATAGATTTTCTAGACCTTAACCGTTTTATGTCAAAGGATAATTCTCTAAAAGCAGAATATACTGACGACGGCCTACATTTAAACGCAAAGGGTTATGAAGTCTGGAGCAAAGTCCTTAACTCATATTTAAAGTTGAGCGGTATTTAACTTAGTTCAAAAACTATTTTGGAAATGCAGGAACCGAAGTTTTAGGTGTTTCCGGTATAGCTTCTTTTGAAGGAATTTCTTTGCCTTCAATAGTGAGTTCAGCTTTTTTTGTCCCCATCTTATTGCATTTCGTTCCTACAATGATCTTGTCTCCCGCTTTTGCTTCGGGTATTTTGTAGGAAACTTCGCCTGTAGTCTGCGTGTCCTGTAACGAAAGTTTCTGGGTAATGATCTCTTTTCCGTTGAGTTCAATTCTTATTTCAGAAATATAGTGGTCTTTAACATCTTTTACGGGGTGCTGATACACTACAACAAGATTCTTACCTGGCTGGAGGTACTTTAATGTAACATCGAGTGCGGGATGGGCGAAAAGCAGAGGCAGTGTGAATACCATTGACAGTGCAAGAATAATTCTTTTCATGATTCTCTCCTTTTGGTTAGCATTAAAGATTGTAAGAAATAACGATCGCTGCATGAAGTGAAGCAAAGATCAGAGTAAGAACGGCGATTATCCTGTGCCATAGCGGGTTAAGTTTAATGATCCTTTTCCCTGTCAGTATTGCAAGAACTATCAGGATGTAGGTAATGATGCCGAGAGGTACAACATAACTGTACAGATCCATAATTTCTCCGTTTAAAAAACAATCAGTAACGAACAATATAATAAAAAAAAATGATCGGTCAAAACAAAAAAGAACAATTATTCAAGTCTTCCCATTACTGTAAGTTCTTCCCTGTCATGGAACAGGTGTCTGATCTTTAAAGAAATGGATCTTTTTTTAATGATCGAGCTGTTGCCGGTAAGCGATGCCAGAAGCTCTAACGGCCTTACTCTTCCGAACTTTAGATTTACAATAAAATAACGGCACCGGTTATGTTCTATCCAGTTTTCAAGAAGTTTGATTACCATATTGGGATGCTCGACCATGTCGCAGAAAAGCCAATCGAAATTATTGGTAGGATCAAATTTAAAAGCGTCTTCAGCAAGGCTGATTATGTTGGGATTGTTCTTTGCTCCCGCTTTGAGTTCACCGTTGTCCACAGCAGTCACTTTCGCGCCTCTCTTAGCCGCGCTGTAGCTCCATCCTCCGGGAGCCGCTCCCAGATCGCAGACAGTCTGACCCTGTGTGGGTTCGATACCCATGGCCCGGTAAGCTTCCTCGATCTTTAAATATGATCTTGACGGGGCGTCATCATCATCAGAAACTCTTTTCTGACCGTACCAGATAAAATCTGCCGATAAATAGACCTTATTAAAATTCTCGAAATACAGAACCAGACCTCTATGATATCCGGGTGCGTCAGGAAGTTTATTCACTGCAAGTTTTGATATCCTCCCGGCGATCCTTCTCAAATACTCTATTGCCTGCTCTTTTACCGCGGATTCTCTTTTTCCTATTCCGGTAATAGTCAAATTCGGAAGTACGATAAAAGACCATTTATCTTCAAATTTCAGATTTTTATTGATATTAAAAAATCTTTCAGCTATTGCCAGGCTGAGCGCATTTACGGAAGAGGCTTCAATTAGTACCGGATTGATCATGCAAAAATGCGGAAAGCATAAGTTTTTTGGTTCATTTCCGTCTTTTTCAGCCGATTTAGCAGATATAAAGCCTCCGGCAACACTCCGCGGTTCAATATCGTTAAGTCTGAGTTCTTCTTCCAGATATTTTTCATAACCGTTCTGACACGTAAAAATTAGTTTCGACATAATGTTCAGCCCTGTTCAATTGAGTTGAATATAAGGAAAAACAAGCGGAATTGCGATACAAATTATGTTAATTATACTGTATTAATTATTTGATAATCTAAAGAAAAGGCTTTATTTTACAATCGCTTTAATGCCGGAGAGATGCCAGAGCGGCCGATCGGGGCGGTCTCGAAAACCGTTGTATCCTTTACGGGGTACCTAGGGTTCGAATCCCTATCTCTCCGCTTATCAAAAAGCCCCGAATTTCGGGGCTTAATTTTTTACCTGCCGGCCATCATGGCCTCGACATCGGCTTTTACTTCACCGATGGGTTTTATATCAAATTTTTCAACTAAAACTTTCACTACATTAGGGGAGAGGAAGGCAGGCAGTGTCGGTCCGAGCCTGATGCCTTTCACGCCCAGGGACAGCAGAGCCAGAAGTACCGCGACCGCTTTCTGTTCGTACCATGCGATATCGAAGGAGATCGGAAGGTCGTTTATGCTTTCCGCGCCGAATATCTCCTTAAGCTTAATAGCTATTACAGCCAGCGAGTATGAATCGTTGCACTGTCCGGCATCAAGTACGCGCGGGATTCCTCCGATATCGCCTAGATACATCTTATTGTAGCGGTACTTTGCGCAGCCTGCTGTAAGGATAACCGTATCCTTCGGCAGCTCTTTCGCAACATCAGTGAAATAATTTCTTTCCTTGTGCCTGCCGTCGCATCCGCCCATTACAACGAACCTTTTTATGGCTCCGGATCTGACGGCAGCAACAACCTCGTCCGCAAGAGCTGCCACCTGGGCGTGCGCGAATCCGCCGGTGATCGTGCCTGTCTCGATCTCAAACGGCGGTTTACAGGTCTTAGCGATGGCTATGATCTGTGAGAAGTCCTTTTCTCCGCCTTCGGTTCTGTCCGGGATATGCTTTAATCCGGGAAACGAAACCACGCTTGTTGTGAACACTCTGTCTTTATAAGAATCCTTCGGCGGGGTCAGACAGTTGGTAGTCATCAGCACAGGTCCGTTGAATGTTTCGAATTCCTCATCCTGAAGCCACCATGCATTCCCGTAGTTTCCAACGAAGTGTTCATATTTTTTGAATGCGGGATAATAGTTGGCCGGAAGCATTTCTCCGTGCGTATAAACATCAACGCCTGT
>CALMWI010000357.1 GCA_937873545.1 uncultured bacterium
TATGATCTTAATGCTGATCTCGACAGCCACTTTACTTTTAAGTATAGCTGAAAGCATTGCCACTCCCTGCTCTGTGAAAGCATAAGGCAAATTATAAGAAAATCTCAGAACTGACAGGTGGTCACAGTTTGTGACCACCTCTTCTTTTTCGCTTTGAATCAGCCTGAAACAGTAGTGACTGGGAAATCTGTCAGCATTTCTTTTAACAGCCTGGTTTAGAACTTTTGTCTCTACACCATAAAGCTCAGCCAAATCCCTGTCCAGCATTACCTGAAATCCTCTGATCGAATAAATTCTTTCCCTGATACTCTCTTCGAACTTAACCAATTCATTTTCCGACATACGCACTCCGCCATAACTTTTCCGCAATATACGAAACGATGGCGTTCATCTAATGACACTCTTCTCCTAAAATGAAAATATTTTTTAAATAATTTACATGCCGGCTAATTCAATACAAGAAGCGAGAACTCAATATTATCCCCGTACGAGGTGACAGTATTGAACAGCATTTTACAGTCATCATTCATAAAAATCTCTGCTGATCCCATACCCATTCCGAGCTCAGTATAAAGCTCTTCTACATCAGGTATTGCGAAAAGCATAATGAAACCCTTAACAGAATTATCCTGTTCACTCAATGGGGTAGCATGACAAAATGCCCTGTACTATTCAGCTTGAAAAAAGTAAAGAACATGAAGAAAGGATGAAAGAAGCTAAAGATGTATTTGCGACTTAAATTATCGTTAGTTGCAAATCATTGTGTTTTTGCGACTTAAATTATCGTTAGTTGCAAAAAGAACGCTTAATTTTACATTATTATTTTTATCATATCAGTAAAATAATAAGTTTTATTTCTTTGTTTATCATTGAAGGTTACGATTTTTTCGTCAGACAGATACTTTAGAATTCTGAAAGTAGAATCTTTGCTTATTTTTGTTATCCTTTGGAAATCATTTGACTTGAAATACGGCATCGAGAATAAAAAATCTAATACTATTATGGAATTCTTGGGAGTCGGTATGTTTACGATTTTACTTTTGAGATCACTATATAAATTCAGTATCTCTTTAACTTTATCAGTGTTCTTCTTTGATTGTGCCTCAACAGCTTTCAAGAAAAATGAGATCCAGCCTTCCCAATCATTATTTTTGGTAATATTTTGTAAATTCTCATAATATGCATCTCTGTGCAATTCAAAATATTCGCTTAAATAGAACATCGGCGAATTTAACACTTTCTTGTAATACAAAAATAAAGGCATCAGTATTCTGCCTGTTCTGCCGTTACCGTCCCAAAAAGGGTGTATAATTTCAAATTGTGCATGAACGATAGCCAGTTGAACCAGCACATCCTTTTCATCAAAATGAATATATTTTTCTAAATTCGAGAAATGACCGGCAACTTCCTGAGGTTCGGGAGGTATATAACTCGCGCCTTCTATACCTAATCCCCTTTTTCCAATAAACACAGAACCCGTTCTGAACTCTCCGGGTGTTTTACCGTGCCCCCTTGCACCTGTAAGAAGAACTTTATGAATTTGCTTTATCAGCCTTGCAGACAGCGGAAGCTCTTCCAATTTGTCAACAGCCATATACATAGCTTTTCTATAATTTATGATCTCCTGAATATCCTCATAATTCTGAACTTTTATTTTAGGATCAGCTTCGAATTTCAAAAC
>CALMWI010000358.1 GCA_937873545.1 uncultured bacterium
CTGCGCCTATCATTACTACGCCGAAGAATTTCTTTATCTTGACCATCCATGATCCGGCATGGGGCAGTGCATTAATCGCTCCGGAAAAAGTCCCGAGCACAATGAACAATAAACCGAGACCGAAAGCGAAAGCTATAAACAAGAGCCAGCCGTATAGAACATCTCCAGCAGTAGCGACATGGATAAGAAGAACCGCAAGAACAGGCCCTACGCATGGAGCGGCTACGACTCCGCTTACCATCCCTATTATCATCGCTCCTAAGATACCTTTGCTTTCCTTACCTTTTTTCATCCATTTAGTCTGCTGATCGGAAGAGATTATATTCATATCCCAGACGCCGAACATGCTCAGAGCGAGAATCGTAAATATCGATGCGATAACCACTCTGACATAAGGATTTGCGGCTATGTCGCCAACCCCGAATATACCGCCCAGAAAAGATGCGAGAAGTCCCACAACAGAATAAGTTATGGCTAGGCCTACCACAAAAAATAATGAGAGAAAGAAGCCCGCGGATTTTTTCTTTGCGGATTTGGCTCCCATGTATGAGATCACTACCGGAATAACCGGATAAACGCAGGGGGTCATGCTGTCGAGTATTCCTCCGAGAAAAGCTATAAGAAAAACAAGAAGCGTCCAGGTTTCTGAGCCTTCCAGGATCGCTGCGAGCTTTTCTTCGAGCGTCATTTCATCGTCTTCACCCGAGAATGCGTCAAATACATCTCCTACGGTCTTTTCATCAGCTTTAATTTCAGGAACCGGTTCTATGGCTGCTTTTTTATCCGTGAACTTTGACGGGTCCCGCTTCGAGAAGTCTATTTTTACATCTTTTTCTACAGGCATAAAACATGATTCGTCACCTGTTTCTGTGCATATCTGATAAGCGACTTTTATTGATTTGTTGATAGAATCTTTATAAATGCCTTCGAACGTATAGTTGATAATACCTTTATATACAGGTTCGTTTTTGTAAATGCTTTTCCCGGAAGTGTTATTTCCTTTTTTTTCCAGTTCAGGAAATCCTGAGGTGTCAAAGTAAAAATACTCGCCTTCAGTGATATGATAGCCTGCAGGCACATCAATAGATA
>CALMWI010000359.1 GCA_937873545.1 uncultured bacterium
TCGAGGTTAAAGATGCCTCGAACAATAAAGTTCTTGATGTGTCAACTGACGGTCTTCGAGTTATGAATCTGGGCGATACTATTATGGTTATCAGTTCTACCGCCATTCAGGCTAATCTCGATGATTCTAAAGGTCTTTCGAGATCTTTCAGCGTATCGACATCAGCTTCAAAAGGATCAGGATCTGATATAATGAAAGTTACTGCAGACAGTACAAGGTTCTGGGTGAATGATACCGGGACCGGGTTTAAAGTAGCATCTAAAAGCCTCTTAACTACAAAAGCGACGGCTGATACAAGTTTTACAAGTTTGGATCAGTATAATTCACTTATAGGTCAGGGAGCAGGCATCAAGCTTGATCCATATAATGCTTATGGGAATAGATATAACACAATGATCGGTTACAAATCAGGCTTTAACACTGCCGGAACCAGGTTTGCTACCGATGCTTCATTTAATATTTTTATCGGTTACAAGAGCGGATTTAATAATACTGACGGCAGCGGGAATATTTATATTGGCAATAATACTGGTTATACAGCTACAAATGAGAACGCAAATACATTTCTTGGTACGGATGCAGGATTTAATACTCAAACAAGTGCAAACACTTTTGTTGGATTCGAGTCAGGAAACGACAACACAAGCGGTTCGTCAAATACCTTCTTCGGTGCATATTCCGGAGCTTATAATACAATCGGGCACGCAAATTCGTATTTCGGAAACAGCTCTGCTTATAAGTTTATAGGCGGATATAATGTAATGATGGGGAACAGAACAGGGCTCTGGAACGGAAGCGGAAGCGGAGACAACAATGTTTTCATAGGATACGAGGCTGGAGCTCAAGGTACTGCGGCAGGGAATAGTATTTTCTCAGGCAGTAACAATGTCGCTATAGGTTATCAGGCTGGTCTTAGATCAGTTTACAGTGCATCACATACAGGTTCAGGGAATGTTCAGATCGGTTATCAGGCAGGTATGAGCTCAGGCAGTTACTCGAACAAGCTTTATATTGATAATTCAAGTACAACAACTCCACTAATTTATGGAGATTTTGCAACTAACGCACTTACAGTTAACGGAACTCTGACTGTGACCGGAAATACGGCTCTTAATGGTAATACTCAGTTCAAAAGCGGAACATCATTCGGGAAGGTTCAGGCTGGAGAACTGACTGTCGGTACGGGCGGATCCGGCATCAACGCCGTAACTCTTACATTTCCTTCGTCTTTTTCTGCCATACCAAAAGTAACTGTTACGCCAAGATGTGCTGACGGAATAACAACAGATGTGTTTGTAGCTAATGTGCGGAATATTACAACAACCAATTGTGTCGTAATGATCTATAGGCTGGATTCCCCCGGCAGCAGCTGGGGGCAGAACCTTAAGATAGACTGGTACGCCTGGGAATAAAGATCTGAAAAGGGAGGAGGAATCATGAGGAGAAATATAATAATAATTATGACGGTATTTTTGATACTGCAAGCAGAAACTTTGTTTGAAGTCAAGGACGCTTCGAACAACAAGGTCCTCGATATATCGACAGACGGACTCAGAGTGCTTAATCTGGGTGATACTCTTATGGTTATAAGCACTCAAGGGATAAGAGCTGACCTTGGAGATCCGAATAAAGGACTTTCAAGAACTTTCAGTGTAACAACTTCAAGTTCGAAAGATAAAAGTTATGGAAAGTCTTTTGAAGTCACTTCAGCTATAACCACTGTGGGGACTAATGAGACCCAAATGGGTTTGGGTGCGAGTAAATATTCTGATTTAACACCGGAAAATATTTTTATAGGTCTAAAGGCAGGTATCAATACTTCAGATGGCGTAGACAACATTTTTATCGGCAATAATTCCGGCACAAACAATTTTTCAGGTTACAATAATATTTTCATAGGAGACAGCACTGGAGTAAACAATACTACAGGCATAAGGAATCTTTTTATCGGAAATAAAAGCGGAAAATTAAACAGTACAGGAATTAATAACCTGTTCCTTGGAATGCAGTCCGGTGTGAATAATCAGATTGGAAATTTTAATCATTTTATAGGGTATCAGGCTGGATTTTTGAATAGTACAGGTAATGCGAACACATTTATCGGATTTCAATCGGGTATGTCTTGTACATCAAGTTATAATACTTTCGTGGGAAGCAATACAGGCAATAACTGCTCATCAGGTTCTGGGAATTGTATTTTAGGTTATGGATCTGGTGTTCATATGTCCACAGGTTGTGATAATGTGCTTTTAGGACAGAATGTTTCACCACTCTACTCAATCGGTAGTAATAATGTCTTACTGGGTTCGTCATCAGGCTATAACTTAGGTGCCGGAAGCAGCGGAAATGTTTTTCTCGGTTATAAGTCCGGTCATGGCCAGTCGGGTAATAGAAATAATACTTTAATTATTGAAAGCGGTTATGTTGACGGAAATGATATGTATGAAGCCCTTATATGGGGTGATTTTGCGAATAACAATTTGAGATTTAATGCCGGTGTGGGTATTAAAGGAAATAATTCTCAAGAATACGGGCTTTATGTCGAAGGTGGAATATCGCCAAATTATTCTGCATATTTTTCCAAAGGTGCGTACACCACGGGAAGTTTTGTAAGCGGGTCTGACCTGAAGTGGAAAACTAATATCTCATCGCTTGCAGGATCATTGGATAAAATTAAGTCGATAAGAGGCGTTAATTATGATTGGCGGAAAAACGATTTCCCGGACAAAGGGTTCAGCGATAGAAAACAGATAGGAGTTATAGCTCAGGAAGTCGAAAAAGTTCTGCCCGAACTTGTATATACAGATTCAAATGGAGATAAAGGTGTTGACTACGCAAAAATGAGCGCTGTTCTTATTGAAGCTGTGAAAGAACTCGATGTTAAAACCAGCGAGATTGAAAATCTGAAAGCTGAAATAGAAAAAATAAAGCAGTTTGTAAAAATGGAAAAATAGCTTTTCGCTAGGGAGGTGGGGGATATGAGAAGATATATATGGCTGGCGATCGCGATAGTTGTAGCTTGTAATGCGGAAACACTTTTCGAGGTTAAGGACGCGTCTAATAATAAAGTGCTCGATGTTTCTACTGATGGGTTGAGAGTTTTAAACGGTACTGATACATTAATGGTAATCAGCACGGACGGCATAAGGGCTTACATTCAAAAAGACACTGTAAAAGGATTATCGAGATCTTTCAGCGTTACCACTTCCGCTTCAAAAGACGGAGACACTAAGTCTCAGAACAAGGTGTTTGAAGTAGCTACTGACGCAGGTTCTACTTTTTACAATCCTCTCAATAATGCCGATAAAATATTCAGTATAAATAAAACGAGTATTATAGCAAATGTTGACAACGGTCTGGATAGGGATTTCGTAATTAATGGAACCGTTGCTGGAAAGCTGGGGGACAATTTAATGAAGATATCCGATAAAGATGTTTTCGAGGCTATTAACGACTCGACCATGCTTTTTTATAAAAAGAAAAATGCTTTCAGAGTAGGTTATGTTAAAATTGACAATGACAACGAAGTTGGACAGGCATCATTTGCAACCGGCTATCAGAGTAAAGCTTCAGGTCCGTGCGCATCAGCTTTTGGTATAAGAACCGAATCCACGGGTTATGGATCTACATCTATGGGTACATTAACTAAAGCTCAGGCTATAAGTTCTACTGCGATGGGTTCTAGTACGGTAGCTTCGGGCTATAATTCAACAGCTTCAGGATGGCTGACGACATCTCAATCCTTAAATGAATTCGCAACAGGAAGTCTGAATGTTGACTGGGGTTCGGCTAGTTTATGGAACGAGACAGATCCTCTTTTCGTAGTCGGGAACGGAATTTTGACAAAAGGAGACAAGGCCATTTATAGAAATTCTGTAACTGTACTGAAGAACTGATATACTTCAATCGGCAATATAGTTCCCAGCTGCAGAATTGATGTAGCTGGTGATTTTAGAATTAATGATAATGCTCTTTATTTAAGGTCCGGTACGCTAAACGGAGTGCAGTATGCCGAAACATGGGCGGGAACAACGATACAGGGACCACTCATATTCGGGCAGAATGGAGGTGCTTTAGGTACAACAAACGATAATAGCATTTGTTTGCGTTGGGATTATCTAAAGAATATTTATATTCCGGCAGGAAGCTTAACAGTATCAACTGGAAATATTACTGTTTCTTCCGGTGATATGAAAATACCCGGATTATATACCGAAACGATCGGAGTAGGAACAAAAAAAGCTGTTTATGTTGACTCTCTTGGAAAATTATGTGTGGCTGCGAAGGGTGATGAAGATAATCAGAAATATGAAAAATTACAAAATGAAAATATAAATCTTCAAAAGCAATTGTCGGATATAAAAGAAGAACTTGAAGAAATTAAAAGAATTTTAAATAGGTGATCAAGGAGGATAACATGAAAAAAACATTATCTTTTTGTGTGATAGTTTTTACAGCCTTACTCTGCGGAGAAACACTATTTGAGGTTAAGGACGCATCGAATAATAAAGTGCTCGATGTGTCAACGGACGGGATCAGAGTCATGAATTTGGGCGATACTCTGATGGTCATCAGCACAAGTGCAATAAGAGCCAATATTAATGATGCAAAAGGCCTTTCAAGAACCTTCAGCGTAACCACATCTTCGTCAAAAGGCAAAGGGTTGATAAATGCACTTGAAGTAGGAACTGGATATACAACTATGGGCAGCGAAATAGGAAGATACACCAACTTCAGCCCTGCAAATATTTTCATCGGTTTAAATTCCGGAAAGACAACAGCTGCAACGGCAATAGACAATGTGTTTTTAGGGAACAACGCAGGTTTCACAAACTATGAAGGCGACAACAATATTTTTATTGGCGCAGAATCGGGCTATTTTAATTACGGCAACGGAACATGGCTGAACGGAGATTATAACATTTTTATGGGATACAGGTCAGGTTATAGGAATACTAGTGGAGGTTGTAATATATTTATTGGAGATGAGGCGGGCAGGGAAAACTTGACAGGAAGTCATAATATTTATATAGGTACCGAGACCGGCCGCGACAATACAACCGGCAATGGAAATACATGCGTAGGGAGCGATTCTTATTTTGGAGGATCAGGCAGTAACAATACTTATATCGGTTGGCTTGCAGGATCGTATGCGACAGGAAGTAATAATGTCTCAATAGGAAGTCAGGCAGGAGACTATGAAACGGCATCAAATAGACTATTTATTGACAATTCAGGTACATCAACTCCTCTTATTTATGGTGAATTTGATAATGATTCTTTGAGAATAAATGGAAAAATGAGCGTATCGGGAAATTCTACATTTTTTGGTAAAATAGGTGCAGGTGTAAAACCGATATATAAGATCCACTCAGAGGATATAACTACAAACAGCGACAATCCGGCGGTTTACGGTAAGCATGCGGTAACGGATTATTACGGAATTGGCGTGAAGGGAGAAGGCGGGTATAAAGGTGTTCAAGGTTTAGCCAGCGCAACAACAGGTGAAATTCACGGTGTTGAAGGAATAGGTTCGGGAACAGGAGGAACAAAAATTGGAGTTTTCGGATCAGCAAGCGGCTGGATAACGAACTGGGCAGGCTATTTCAACGGAAATATATATGCAACAAATATTACAAAATCTAAAGATGAAGTCAAGATAGATCATCCTCTGGATCCGGAGAATAAATATCTGGTTCATTCCGGAGTAAGCAGTAATGAAATGAAGAATATTTACGACGGCGTTGTGGACCTTGACGCTAATGGGAAAGCTACGGTACGATTGCCGGAATGGTTTGAAGCTCTAAATACTGAATTCAGGTATCAGATGACTGCGATCGGGAAACCGTGCCCTAATCTGTACGTTTCAAAAAAGATCAGCAACAATGGTTTTGAGATAGCAGGTGGGGAACCGAATGCGGAAATATCGTGGCAGGTTACAGGCATTAGAAAAGATAGCTATGCCCTAAAAAACCCGATTGTTCAGGAAATCGTGAAAACCGCTGAAGATAAGAATACTGATAAAGGTAAAAAATAAACTAAATATTTTCACTGACACGGAGGCTGGATAATGAATAAATACTTTTACCTTCTAATGCTGATAGTACTGGTCGCTAATTCTGAAACTCTTTTCGAGGTCAAAGACGCCTCAAATAATAAAGTGCTTGATGTTTCCACAGACGGGTTAAGAGTTTTGAATGGAACAGATACATTAATGGTGATCAGCGCTGACGGAATCAGGGCGTATATACAAAATGATGCAAAAGGGTTATCTAGATCCTTTAGTGTTTCGACATCAGCTTCGAAAGGTGGTGACACTAAGTCTCAGAATAAAGTATTCGAAGTAGCAACTGAAGAAGGTTCCACTTTTTATAATCCGACAAATAACACCGATACAATACTTTCGGTAAATAAAAATAGTATTGTGGCAAATGTAAACCCGACCCTTGACAGGGATTTTGTTGTAAATGATAAGGTGTCTGCGGGAAAAGCCGGAAGCGGTAATTTGATGAAAGTATCAAATGAGGATGTTTTTGAAACTGTAAATGATTCAACAATGCTCTGGTATAGACCCAAAAACGCATTTAGAATAGGATATGTATCAATATCTGATCCTGATTCTGTCGGACAGGCGTCTTTCGCTTCAGGATACAAAAGTATAGCAATGGGTCGTTTGTCATTTGCTTCAGGATATAAAAACATAGCAACTGGTCCCTGCGCGACAGCTATGGGTATCCAAACTCAATCAATAGATTATGGATCAACCTCTATGGGTACATTAACCAAAGCTATGGCTATAAGCTCTAC
The DNA here is from genome assembly GCA_937873545.1 of uncultured bacterium. GTDB lineage: Bacteria > UBA4055 > UBA4055 > UBA4055 > UBA4055 > UBA12480. The sequence continues at coordinate 6,808 of CALMWI010000359.1, forward strand.
AGCTATGGGATCACAGACAACAGCTTCAGGAAATAATTCCACAGCAACAGGTTGGCTAACAACGGCTCAATCCTTAAATGAATTCGTTGCCGGGAATCTTAATTACGACTGGGGATCTCCAAATGTATGGTTCGATACCGATCCGCTTTTTGTTGTTGGGAACGGATTAATTCTCGGCCCAGGTTTATATGATAAGAAAAACGCAGTCACGGTATTAAAAAACGGGTACATGTCGATTGGAAATATCGTACCAAACAGCAGGCTTGATGTAGCAGGCGATATCAGGATAAATGATAATGCTCTATATCTTCGAGGACCGAACGATGTGAACCATGGTCTCAAGTATATGGAAAACTGGAATTCAAATTATATTAATGGACCTGCCCTATTCGGATATGAAGGAGGCGCTTTAGGGACAATTAACGGATCAGTCTCATTGAAGTGGGATGATTATGGGACGGTTACAATACCGCAGGGAAATTTCATCGTTAATTCTGGAGGCCTTAGAGTGTCATCAGGAACGGTTTATGCACCGAGTGTGTATAGTACAACAAGTATATATACAAAAAAAGATCTTTATATTGACTCCCAAGGAAAATTGTGCGTGGCTGCGAAAGGTGATGAAGATAATGAGAAATATGAAAAATTACAAAATGAAAATGAACATCTTCGAAATGAATTATCAGATTTAAGAAAAGAACTTGTAGAAATTAAAAGAATTTTAAATAAAAATTAAGGAGGACGGCATGAATAAGCTGTTTTCGATTTGCCTAGTAATATTTACAGCTTTCCTGAATGGAGAGACTCTGTTCGAGGTCAAAGACGCCTCAAATAATAAAGTGCTTGATGTTTCCACAGACGGGTTAAGAGTTCTGAATGGAACAGATACATTAATGGTGATCAGCACTGACGGTATCAGAGCATATATACAAAAAGACACGAAAGGTTTATCCAGGTCTTTCAGCGTCACGACATCAGCTTCGAAAGATGGTGACCCGAAATCTCAGAATAAGGTTTTTGAAGTAGCAACTGAAGCGGGCTCTACTTTTTATAATCCGAGTAACAGTGCTGATAAAATCTTCAGTATCAATAAGAGCAGTATAACTGCGAATGTAAACCAGTCTCTGGGAAGAGAATTTCTCGTGAACGACGATGTTATATCTAAGGCTAACAGTAATCTGATGAAAGTGTCTTCGAAAGCAACGGCTGACGCAATAAGCGATTCTACTATGCTATGGTATAAAGAAAAGAACGCTTTTAGAGTAGGACATGTTTACATAGCTACCGGAGGTACTAATGTCGGACAGGGATCATTTGCCTCAGGATATAGATGTACAGCCTCTGGAAAATACTCAACCGCATTAGGCTACTACTCTCAGGCAACAAATAGTAACTCTTTTGCTTCGGGTGATGGAGCTATAGCTTCAGGATTGAGCTCCTGTGCAATAGGCAACGATGTTGAAGCAACTGCAAGCAGTGCTTTCGCGGCTGGGAACAATACCGAAGCTTCCGGAGTTAATTCTTGCGCAATTGGCGGCTTTGCAAAAGCTACGAACAACTATTCAATCGCATTCGGAACCGGTATGACTCTTTCATCAGGTCAGGGAGCTACAGCTATCGGATCAACTGCTCAAGCCTCAGGTGATTATTCCGCATCGATCGGCGCAGGAACACTTGCGACAGGAAACTATGCTACAGCAATGGGAAGGCTTACTACTGCTCAGGCTTACAATTCATTCGTAATAGGAAGATATAACATTATTGAAGGAAGTGCAACTTCTTGGAACACTCTCGAACCCTTATTTGTCATAGGAAACGGATCGAGCACTACAGACAGATCAAATGCGTTTGAAGTACAGAAAAACGGAAGAGTATTTATTCCCGAGCTGCCTTCGACTACTTCCACTAACAGCAAAGTTTATGTTCAGGTTGACACTTTAGGCAAGCTTTGTGTCCCGGGGAAAGGAGAATATCCCGGAAGTGAGGAGATAGATAAACTGAAAGAAGAAAATAAATATTTGATCAGTGAACTGGAAAAGCAGAAAGAAAAGATCGCAAGGCTTGAAGAATCATTAGAGATATTATTGAAATAAATTGAGTTTTGTGAAGTCCGTCACAGAAAAAGGTTTTGAAATTGCCTATTTTCTGTGTAAATTAGTTAAAAGGCAGAAAATGAAAAATTTTCGAGATATATGGAGGACAATATGAAAAGAGCATTGATAGCTTTGTTGCTGATCATTAGCTTTCTGCAGGCCGGAATTACTTTCGGTACCGGAAGTAAAGTGAATTTCGGCAATGCCAATGTCGGAGTGTATGGAAGTCTGAAAAATCAGGGTACAATAACCTATTTGTCAACATCCAAACTAAGTTTTGTCGGATCCTCTTTGGATACGCTAACGAATGTTTACACATTTCCGAACCTGATAATAAACAAGCCGGCAGGAAATTTAAGACTTAACAACAGTACGAATAATTTTCTTCTGACGGGCGATGTAACATTTACACAGGGAAATATACTGACGGGAACGAACACATTTGAGCTTGGAACATCTGCTACAGTGACAGGAGAAACAGCTACAAAATATATATCGGGAACTGTCAAAGCCGCCAGAGCGGTCGGAACCGGTGCTAATACTTTCGGCGGAATTGGATATTCGCTAGGAAGCGGAACAGGGGATCTCGGAACAGTAACGGTTTACCGTTATACAGGTGACGGAAGCGAAGTTTCGATATATGGTACTGAAGGGATATGGAGAAAATGGACCGTGCAGACTTCTAATGCGTTCTCCGGAACAAGGACAGTAACATCAAGCTGGCTATCAAATGAGGATAACGGCAATAATCTGACAGCCTTAAAAGTATGGAAATATGAACCGGTCAAAAACTCAGACGGAGATAACGAAATCAGCGATTTAAGAAAACTGATATTAAAGAAAAACGATGTGATCGCAGCAAAATCAAAAGGGATCGAAGGATCAGATAATTCTGAGCTTAGAGAACAGGCTTTAGATGCGATGGATTTCGAACCTACGGAAGAGGACAGTAAAACTTTATACTGGGTTGAAGTTGACGGAGCTACATTCAATACAGCCGCTTCACCAAGAACGGCGACCTACACAATAAACGGTGCGACTTCATATACGGTATGCTCAGCCACAAATGTGTTCGCTGACGGAGCCGGCACAGAAGCTAACCCATACCAAGTTCAAACTCTTGATCAGCTCAATGCTGTAAGAAACTATCCTACAGCCTGCTTTATCCAGATTGCGGACATAGACGCAGCGGCGACTACAGGCTGGAACAGCGGGGCAGGATGGGATCCTATAGATTCTTTTTCAGGAAAATATAACGGTGACGGACATAAAGTATCCAATTTGTTTGTAAATAGACCCAGTGAGAATTATGTCGGTTTATTCGGGATAACAAGTGCCGGAAGCAGTATATGGGATCTGGGTGTGGAAAATGTGAATATAACAGGATATTACTATGTGGGCGGTTTTGCCGGATACAGCAGAGGATCCATCCAGAATTGTTATGCAAAAGGTGCAGTATCTGTGGCTTACATGATCGCAGGTGGTTTTTTAGGTTACTCAACTACAGGCAGCAGCATAAATAACTGTTACTCTAACGCTCAAGTCACAAGACTTTCAGGGTCAACAGATACAAATATAGGCTCATTTTGCGGCAGATTATATATCGGCACTATTACAAAGTGCTATACTACCGGAGCTGTTGTATATCAGGGAACCACTAATCCGACAAACAAAGGATTTGTCGGTTCAGTTGGCGCTTCAATTACTATGTCTGGTAACTTTTGGAATACTGAAACAACCGGTCAGACTTCAACAAGCGGTACAGCTACAGGACTTACCAAAACTCAGATGAGAACACTATTAACATTTACAAACGCAAGCTGGGATTTCATGGGTGAATCGGTCAACGGCACTTCAGACATCTGGGGAATAAATGCGGTACTCAACAGCGGATATCCATTCCTTAGCTGGGAAGGATTTACGCACAGACCGTCACCGTTTGCCGGAGGTATCGGGACAACGGACGAACCGTTCCTCGTGTCAAACCTTACACAGCTTGACAGTGTCAGGGGTTTTTTAAGCTATAAATTCTTACAAACTGCCGATATCGACGCTTCACCTACTTCAGGATGGAATGCGGGAGCCGGATGGAATCCTATTGGAGCCGTAAGTCCCTTTTTTACAGGAAATTATGACGGTGCCCATTACGATATTTCGGGGTTGTTCATTAACCGCGCCGCAAACTATCAGTCATTATTCGGCTATATGAGCGGAGGTGTGGTATCAAATCTGCATCTTTTAAATGCAAATATAACCGGATCAACTTATGTCGGCGGAATCGCGGGATATATGACAAATTCGGCATATATAACTGGTTGCTCAGTAAAAGGAACAGTCAATGCCACTGTCCAATATGTTGCGGGGATCGCAGGATACCTTCTGACATCTTCAGTAATCGAGAATTCATTTGCTGATGCTGATGTTACAGGCCAGAATTATGTTGCCGGTATAGCAGGCCGCCTCGGCTCTGCTTCTCAGGCAGTGAACTGTTATTCTTTGGGTAACATTTCAAGGCTCTCCGGTTATACAGGAGCATATTTAGGAGGAATATCGGGATATAATAACGATTCAAAGATCCTCAAATGTTATTCTGCTTCGCCGATAATTTACATTGATACTACGAATCCTACAACGAAAGGTATTGCAGGAGGTATTTCAGCCACAACTAATTACGAGATGGCTGATAACTTCTTTGACTCGCAGGTATCAGGCCAGACAAGTACATCAGGCGTAGGAACAGCTAAGACGACTGCAGAGATGAGAAATGTTGCAACATATACTCTTGTAGGTTCACTTGGGTTAACAAATCCATGGGATTTCGTAGGAAATCCGAACAATGACATCTCGAATAACGATTACTGGAATATTCATACAAGTCTGAACAGCGGATACCCGTATTTGAACTGGGAATACAGACTTGCCGTCGAAGCCCCTACAAATCTTGCTCTTGTAGTCAGCGGTACAGATGTAATTATAACTTGGGACCCCGTAACGAATGCGGCAGGATATCTTGTTTATTCGTCAACAAACCCGTATGGATCTTTTGTACTTGACGAAACAGGTTCATTCAACGGTTCGCAATGGACAGGTACGCTGACAGGAAATAGATATTTCTACTATGTTACAGCGGTGAATGACACGAAAATCGTGCCTGCAAAAAAAATAATGATCAATAATTTATTCATGAGTAAATAAATACATAATGAAGGGCGATCTGATCGCCCTTTTTTTAATTCAGGGAGGGAGTTATGTTCAAAATGATGCATTTTTACAGTTTAATTGCAATGCTGGTAATTACAGCCGCGGCTTCAGCTGTTAATCTTTTCGAGATCAAGGACGAGGTCGGCAACCCGGTACTTGTAGTTTCTTCGGACGGTTTGAGGATACTTAACGGTGCCGATACTCTTATGGTAATCAGCACAGAAGGTATAAAAGCCTTCATTCAGCAGGATGCCGCAAAGGGATTGTCGAGAACTTTCAGCGTCACAACTTCGAGCTCGAAAGGATCAGCCGCAGACGTAATGAACGTTACATCTGACGGAATGAGAATATATGACCAGACTACGGATACCGGAAAAGCTTTGGGCGATACTCTTATGACGATAAGTTCTAAAGCTATAAAGGCTTATATTGCAAGCGGAGGCAAGGGATTGTCAAGATCGTTCAGCGTTACGACTTCCAGTTCAAAAGGTAGCGGTGATTATTCTCTTGATATCAGTACTGACTCGACGAAAATAGGAACAGGGGCTACTACAATGGGTCATTATTCAGAGAGATACACAGATTTCAGTCCGGAGAATATTTGCATCGGAATGAATTCGGGAACAGCAATAACTTCAGGTACAGGTAATACATTCATGGGTAATTCTGCAGGTATGAGCAATCAAGGCGGTAATAATAACGTTATGATTGGTTTAAACGCCGGCAAATTATATGACGGATCTTTTGGGAACGTTTTTATAGGTGACAGCGCGGCAGACAGTCTGCGTGCGGGTCATTCGAATGTTATGGTGGGTTATAAAGCCGGAGCCGTTCCGGAAGAAACCCAAATCTCATACGGAAATGTGTTTGTTGGTGCTTTTGCAGGGAAAAGAGTAAGTGGAGATTATAATGTAATCATAGGGGAATCTGCAGGAGATAATTATAAACTTGGCAGTCCCGGTTCTTACAATATTTATATGGGCAGGTATGCAGGCAGATTCAATACAGGCAACTCCAATATCTGCATCGGAGAGAATGCCGGTAATGGAGAATATAACAATCCTCTGACTGGGGATAATAATATATTTATCGGTT
>CALMWI010000360.1 GCA_937873545.1 uncultured bacterium
GATACTTGTGCTTGGATCAGGCGGGAGAGAACATGCTCTGATCAGAAAACTGGCAGAGAGCCCAAAAACAGAAAAGTTATTCTGCATCCCCGGCAATGCCGGAATAAGTTCAGATTCTGTTACTGCGAATATTCCGCTGACAGATCACGCCGCTATAATCGGGTTCGTAAAAGAAAACGGGATCGATCTGACTGTGGTAGGTCCGGAAGTCCCGCTGACGAACGGAATAGTAAACGATTTCAATAAAGAGGATCTCCGGATTTTCGGTCCTGTCAAAGAAGCGGCTGAACTCGAGGCCAGCAAAGCTTTCTCAAAGAAATTAATGGAAAAATACAATATTCCCACAGCACAATACAGGATATTTACAGAATACGAGGAAGCAAAAAAGTATCTTCAGCAAAGTAAACACCCGATAGTTGTAAAAGCCAGCGGGCTTGCCGCCGGAAAAGGTGCCCTCGTATGCGCAACGCTTGAAGAAAGCCTGAAAGCCATAAATGAAATAATGGTCGCCAAATGCTTTAAAGAAGCCGGCGATGAGGTAGTTGTCGAAGAATTCATGAAAGGTGAGGAGGCCTCGATTTTCGCCGTTTCTGACGGGAATTATTACAAAGTATTATCTCCGGCTCAGGATCATAAAGCGGTATATGACGGCGACAAAGGCCCGAATACGGGAGGAATGGGTTCTTACGCTCCGGCACCTGTCATCGATGATAAAATGATGTATAGAATAGAGAGAACGATAATCGAACCGACTTTTGAAGCTATGAGAAGCGAAGGCAGAACATATAAGGGCGTTCTGTTCGTAGGGCTTATGATGACTGAAGAAGGGCCGAAAGTGATCGAATACAACTGCAGATTCGGTGATCCCGAAACTCAGGCGATACTTCCCCTGCTCGACGGTGATCTTGCGGATATCCTCTACGGTTCGGCCGAAGGCTCTTTTACGTGCAGTGAAGTCCTTCCGGTGACCGGTTCGCACTGCCTTTGTCTTGTTTTAGCTTCAGGCGGCTATCCGAATAAGTATTTCACAGGATATGAGATAACCGGGCTTGAAGGTTCTGATCCGGCTACGCATATAATACACGCGGGGACCGTAATAGATAACGGGCATGTTATGACCGCTGGCGGAAGAGTGCTGAATATTGTAAGCAAGGCAGGATCGCTGAAAGAAGCAAAGAAAAAAGCTTATGACCGCGCCGGCAAAATAAAATTCAAAGATGTATATTTCAGGAAAGATATAGGAGATAAAGGCATAAAATACTATGAAAAATAATTTTACGGCCGTATTTAATAATTGCATTTAAAAGATATAATTCATATATTTTAAAAGTTGAGAAACGAAGCTTAATAAAAACTGTTCGTCCGGAGGGAAAATGAGAGTTTTAAAAATAGCGTTAATGTTATTTCTGACTGCGGGACTATTTTCGCAGGATGGTTTGTCAGACGAGGAAAAAGCATTCTTCAAATCAAATGTTGTTGTGCCTGTTCCCTCAGAAATAATAATGGCGCTCGATATGCTTTCCGATATAAACTGGAAAGCCATCGCAGCATATAATTTAAGCGCTAATTATGCGGACAATTACAAGATCGCCTTGAACCTCGGTGTCAGAGTGGCTCAGGGATTTATAGCTATTCAGGCTGAAGACAGAAAGAACACCGCGGAGATGTTTTCCGTCTGCAGAGACCTTGCTGAGAACTTTGGTGCAAAAAGCGAGATGTTCGTAGATAAAGACGAGATCGCCAGACTGCTCAATGAAGGCAAGTGGCTTGAACTCAGGGGTATCTTGGATGACATTCATCTTAAGGTAAAAGATGAAATGTATAAATACGATCCGGATTTTGTAGTTCTGGCGAGCGTGGGAGGATGGCTTGAAGGGCTGCATATAGTTTCAAAAGCCCTGAAGGATAATTACTCCGATGATGCGTCAGCTATTCTTTACCAGCCTGAACTGATAGATTATTTTACTCAGGAAATGACTTATCTGAAGTTGATGAATTCAGATAATCCCGAAGTAAAAGAAATAAACAGGATAATGCCTGAAATAAAAAGACTGTGCGATGTGGGGCAGGGTAACCCGATCCCGCTCGGAGCTATGAACGAGCTATACAAAATGAGCTCTGATGTATCAGCGCTGATCGTTTCAGAAACAAAAACTGATTCAGACAGCGGATCTGATGAAACAGGATCAAAAGAAAAACAATTCATATGGTATATAATTTACGGTGTGCTTGGCTTTATACTGATTACCGCCTTTTTTATAAAAAGAAAGAAAGGAGGGGAATAATGTTTAATTTCGGTACAAGAAAACTGCTGATATTCTTTCTTTTGCTCGGTCTGATCTTCTCTGTTGCTCTTTATGCGCAGAAAAAAACAGGCGGAGATCCTGAGGAAGAGGATTGGGATGAAAATGCAACAGATGTAGAATTTCTTTTCGGCGAATCCAAGAAAGAGATACTTGCCGCCGGATTCTACACTAACGGGGATCTTAAATCGGGGTATTTTG
>CALMWI010000361.1 GCA_937873545.1 uncultured bacterium
TTCAAGCCTGGTTACAAAATCTTTCGATGAAGAGCAGTTAAGCATTTGTATTCTGTCCGCTTCAGAGCTATAGCTTCCGATCCCGTTTAAGGTATGGTCATTAAATAAAGATGATCTTTCATTTTTTTTCATTACGCAGAAATAAGCGCCGAGATCAGATCGTTTTTTAGACAAAAAATATGTGAGCCCCTTACCGGAAACATTACTGGGTAGTGTACGGTGAAGAATGTTCCAGAAAGGGTTAAATATACCGTTGCTGAACAGACTGTTTTTAACACTTAAGGCTTTCATGTAATTGTTGTAGCCTGCGAAAAGTTCATCTCCGCCGTCGCCGGAAAGTACGACCGTAACAAATTCTCTTGCGAATTTTGATACATAATAAGTAGGTATCGCCGATGAATCGGCAAAAGGTTCGTCAAAGGCTGAAACAAGTCTGGGTAAAAGTTCAACAGAATCCGGTTCAAGAATAAGTTCATGATGCTCGGTCTTGTATTTTTCTGCAACTTCCCGTGCGTATTGAAGCTCGTTGTATTTTTCTTCTTTGAAGCCTATTGAAAAAGTCTTAACCTGTCCGGGCGAAACTTTGTTCATAAAAGCTATTACACCGCTTGAATCAATGCCGCCGCTTAAAAAAGCCCCCAGCGGTACATCGCTGATCATGTGCATTTTTATGCTTTCGGAAAATTTCTGATCAAGAAGCTCGATCCATTCATTTTCGGTTTTACTGTAATCCGGTTCGTAATTTATATTCCAGTAACTGTTTATTTCCAGACTCTGTGCGCCTTTGTTAATATCAAGCGTAAAACAGTGAGCGGGTTTAAGCTTTCGGACCTCTTTAAAAACCGATTTGTCTAAACCTATATAACCGTAAGTAAAATATTCGTCAAGTGCAGAGTAATCCATGTTGAGTTTCTGTCCGGAGCCTGCTTTTACGCATTTCAGTTCGGAACCCCAGATAAATTCATTGTTGTTCAGGCCGTAATAAAAAGGTTTGATCCCGAATCTGTCCCTTGCGCCGAAAACGCAATTGTTCCGTTTGTCGTAAATAACAAAAGCGAACATGCCTCTCAGATATTTCACACAGTCCTTACCGTATTCCAGATACAGGTTGACTATTACTTCCGTATCGGTCGTTGTTCTGAATGAGTAACCTTTTGAAACTAGTGTTTTCTTCAGCTCAAGAAAATTATATATCTCGCCGTTAAATGTTATAGTCACGTTTCCTGAAGCGTCCGATATCGGCTGGTCTCCTGTGTTCAGATCAATAATGCTCAGCCTTCTGAAACCCATACCGACATTTTTATAGATATAGAATCCTTCGCTGTCAGGACCGCGGTGAGTTATCAGATCCGTCATTTTTTTAATAAGCACAGGATCTGCAATGTTATTTATATTAAAATTGATCTTTCCAGCTATTCCACACATACCTTACGCCTTGTTTTTTTAACCAGCAAAAAATACATCTGAATATAAGTAAAGTCAATTAAAATTCCAAAAACAGCAACTTGACTTTAATGCCAAATAAAATTATATTCTAGAGCTTGAAATAAAAGATTTAAACGGGGAGCGTTTATGAAAACGGCATTGGTATTGGGAGCAGGCGGCTTTATAGGAAGCCACCTCGTAAAAAGATTAAAAAAAGAAGGTTACTGGGTAAGAGGCGTTGATCTTAAGC
>CALMWI010000362.1 GCA_937873545.1 uncultured bacterium
GGGATAAGTGACTCTGATCCGGTCGCCGTATTTTTCTGTCATCTCGACAGGGATAACCGTATCAGCTCCGAACGGCAAAGGTGCTCCTGTCATGATCGCAATGCAGTGTCCTTCCTCAAGAGGTTCATCCGAAGGTTCTCCGGCCGGAATTATGCCGTCGTTTATATATTCGTTCCTGTCTTCTGCCCATTTAAAAGCAAAGCCATCCATAGATGATTTATCGAAAGGCGGCATATCGAGTTTAGCATAAAGATCTTCTGCGCAGACATAACCGAGGCACTCGTGGACGGGAAGTTCGATCTCAGACAATGTTCTGGAGTTCTCATTTATTAATTCAAAGGCTTTTTCAAGTTCGATCATTCTATACTCCAAAACAGAATTTTAATTGCAAGGAAATTTAAAGCAATAAAGAGAATTAAACAAATTAAATATAATTGGCATAATACTTGCAATTTATTATTCAGGGTAAGAAAACAAAGCTAAGGAGTCTGACATGAATTACGAAAAGATGACAATAAAAGTACAGGAATACTTAAATGATGCCATGAACACGGCTAGGGAAAGGAAATCACCGGAGATCAACGAGCTTCATTTTATATATAATGTACTAAAAGATGAAAATATTATCACATCTCTTATAAAAAGAGCAGGAATAGAACTGTCAATAGTGTCATCTAAGGTTGAGACCGAGCTGTCAAAGCTGGCGAAAGTTAATTCCGTCGCGCTACAACTATATCTTTCAACGGGTTTCAATGAAATACTAGAAAAATCCTTTAAAATTGCACAGGAAATGGGCGACGAGTACCTGAGCCTTGAGCATATATTGATCTCGGTTTTGAAAGAGAAAAAAGGAGCATTATACAGGATTTTCAACGAGTTAGAACTTGATCATGATACGGTTTTAAAGCTATTAAAATCAGTCAGGGGTAACCAGCAGATAAAAGATGCCGACCCTGAAGCGAAATATGAGGTTCTTAAAAAATATACCCGCGATCTGAATGAGCTTGCGGAGCAGGAGAAGCTCGATCCCGTTATCGGCAGGGATACGGAGATCAGAAGGGTGCTTCAGATACTGACAAGAAGGACCAAGAACAATCCCGTTCTGATAGGCGAACCTGGTACAGGGAAAACGGCTATCGCCGAAGGGATCGCCCACAGGATCGTCAGAAAGGATGTTCCCGAGAACCTGAAGGACAAGCGTATAGTCGCCCTCGATCTGGCCGCGCTAATAGCCGGAGCGAAGTTCAGGGGCGAATTCGAGGAAAGGCTGAAAGCCGTCCTCAAGGAGATCGAAGCTTCCGCCGGGAAACTCATACTTTTCATTGACGAGCTCCATACGCTTGTCGGCGCGGGAGCGGCCGAAGGCGCCATGGACGCCTCGAACATGCTGAAACCTGCGCTGGCCAGAGGAGAGATAAAGGTGATCGGCGCGACTACGGTCAGCGAGTACCGTAAATATATAGAGAAAGACGCGGCTTTCGAAAGAAGGTTTCAGCCTGTTCTTATCGAAGAGCCGTCGGTGGAGGATACGATATCTATCCTGAGGGGGATCAAGGATAAATACGAAGTGCATCACGGTGTAAGGATATCCGACGGCGCTCTGATATCGGCCGCGAAGTTGTCTTCAAGATATATTTCTGACAGATTTCTGCCGGACAAAGCTATCGACCTTATTGACGAGGCCGCCGCAAAGCTCAAGCTCGAGATCGAGTCAATGCCTGAAGATATCGAGATCCTTCAGAGAAAGATAATTCAGCTGGAGATCGAGAAACAGGCGGTAGCTAAAGAAAAGGATAAGAAATCTGCAGAAAGGCTTGATGATATTAATAAGGAAATAGCCGAACTCAAGTCTTCTGCGAAAGAACTCAAGGTCCACTGGGAGCAGGAAAAGGAGTTCATTACTGTCATCAGAGAGAATACGAAGAAACTTGACATTCTGAAAAATGAAGAATCAATCGCCGAAAGGAACGGCGAACTTGAAAAAGTATCAAAATTAAGGTATCAGGAAATCCCGGCCGTTAAGAAAAGGCTTGACGAAGCTACTGCCAAGATGGAAAGTTTTCAGTCCGGCAGAAAGATGCTCAAAGAAGAGATAGGCGAGAACGAGATTGCCGAGATAATTTCCCGCTGGACGCACATCCCTGTCAACAAACTTCTCGAAAGCGAAAAAGATAAGCTTCTAAAGATGGAGGAACTTCTTGGATTGAGGGTAAAAGGACAGAATGAAGCTCTTAAAGTCGTCTCAGAAGCTCTCCGCAGGAACAGAGCGGGACTTCAGGACCCTAACAGGCCGATCGCTTCATTTATTTTCTTAGGTTCGACAGGCGTAGGAAAAACAGAACTCGCCAAAGCGCTGGCTGAGTTCATGTTCGATTCCGACTCGGCTATGATCAGAATAGATATGAGCGAATATATGGAATCGTTTTCAGTGACCAGACTGATCGGTCCTCCACCGGGGTATGTCGGCTATGACGAGGGAGGACAGCTGACCGATGCTGTCCGGAAAAAACCGTTCTCGATCGTGCTTTTCGACGAGATAGAAAAAGCTCATCCTCAGGTATTCAATATTCTGCTTCAGGTGCTTGATGACGGAAGACTTACGGATAATAAAGGAAGAACAGTCAACTTTAAGAATACAATTATAATTATGACTTCAAATCTGGGTTCAGATCAGTTCGCAGGGATTGAAGAAGTTTCAGTTCAGAAAAAGGAAGAGCTGATCTCGATGGTCAAAAGAGTTCTTAAACCTGAGTTCGTTAACAGGATAGACGATATAATCGTATTCAACAAGCTTAGCAGAGATGTGATACTTAAAATAACCGATA
>CALMWI010000363.1 GCA_937873545.1 uncultured bacterium
GTCCGTACGCTCGGGTCTCAGGCTCATTATACCCAGGATCCCGCGCAGAGAACAGAGAAGTTAAGAGCAAAAATAAAAAAAATATTAATTTTCTATTCATCATTTCAAAATGTCTTCAAAAAGTATTTTCAGACCTATCAGGATCAGAATTATTCCTCCGGACAGTTCGGCATACTGGCCGAGTTTTCTCCCAGCTTTTTTGCCTATGTTCACTCCGATAAGCGAAATGATAAATGTTATAGATGCAATAAATACAGCAGGGAAAACAATTTCATTGCCGAGCATCAGAATGCTGAGTCCGGCGGCCATTGCGTCAATGCTGGTGGCAAAAGCCATCACGAAAAGAGGACCTGTTCCGAAATAGCTGAAAGTTTTACAATCTTCCGTCTTTCTGCTCTCGACGATCATTTTTATTCCGATAAAAGCAAGAAGGCCCATGGCGATCCAATGGTCGAACGAACAGATGTAGTCAAGGAAAAGAAATCCGGCGAACCATCCTGCGACGGGCATAAATCCCTGAAATATACCGAAGAAGGCCGAGATCTTGAACTTATCCGAAACCCTCACGCCGGGCGTGCATATTCCGGCCGCTATCGAAACCGCGAAAGCGTCGGCAGACAGCGCCAGGCCAAGAAGAAATATTTCAGCTAAGCTCATTTTATTTCCTTTTTAGAATTACAAGCGACTCGATTTGTACAGTGTTCGGGAACATATCATACCCGGTTATCTCTGATACCATATAATTTTTCAGATATCCGATATCCCTTTTCTGAGTATCAGGCTCACAGGAAAGATAGATAAAAATATCTGCGTACGAATTGTCTATAGCTTCAAGGGTTTTCGAATCCATACCCTTTCTCGGCGGGTCGGCAATAATTATGTTATAACGGCCGGATATTATCCTGCTGACCGCTTCCGGAATATCGGCAATAATGAACTGCGAAGCGTCATTTTTTTCAGAATACATAAAAGAAGCGGGGTTCAGTTCTATGCAGGTTCTTTTAATACCTGAGATGTCTGAGAGCACGCCGCATCCCGAATAAAGATCCAGAACCTCAGGTTCTGTGTATGAGCCGATTACTTCCCTGATCTTTTTCAGAATTTTATTCAGTGTGAAGATATTAGCCTGAAAGAAAGACTGCGGTGAAACCTTATAGATTCCGTTATCAGTTTTCAGCACGGCGAACTCCGTTCCTGTTACGAAAACAGGATCTTTGACAAGCACGGAATTTGTTCCTGAGCCGATAGAATAGAATGTTGAAGTAATGTTAAGGTCTGATTCCGACAGGTCTTTAAGAGCCTGAATGATGTCATCGTCAACCGAACTAATGATCAGACCTGCCTGAAATCCTTCCGAGTCTCCCCTTATGAAAAGCTGCGCGGTTTTGCCGTCGGGGTCATTTAGCTTAAGAAGCTCTTTTGTTTTCGCAATTATCCTGTTCATTGTTTCAGGTATGACCGGACAGTCATTAAGCCAGTCCGTTACTTCGTGGCTGTTCCTTCTGTAAGTACCGATATGAAGTTTACCTTCGATCCTTATGACAGGCAGTATTATTTTATTGCGGTAATGCGTCTGCTCTGAAGGTTCAACAGCCACATGCGATCCGAAGATTTCGGAAATGAAAGAACTTTTTATTTCAAGCTGATGATCGTACTTTACGCAAAGAAGTTCACAAGCCCCGCATGAATTGTTCCGACAGACGGAAGAAGTTCTTTTTTCACTTGCTTTCGTGATCTCGAAGACCTTTGCGAAATTCACATTTTTTCCAGGCTTTACGATCTTCACATCGGCGGTTTCTCCGGGAAGAAGTCCGTTCACTATGATCTTTGAATTTTCTTTAAATGCTACCGCTTCACCTGAACGGTTCAGATGTTCAACGGCAATATTTACTATTTCATTTTTTCTTAATGTCATTCTACCTCATTTTCAAAAAAGCGTTTTTTAAGTAATAGTAAGGTTCTGAAATATTCATGAACCTGTATCTGTAAGTCAGAGCAACATTGTAGCCGTACTCATCTCTGATAGAATCATACTGGTATCCGGCTGATGAAAACAGATAGTTGTTCAGCCTGTAATCGAGACTTAAGCTGTTTTTGTAACCATAATCTCTTTCCGTTATCTCCGTGTACTCTTCTGACCCGATGTATTTTGAATTCCATGTCAGAGCTAATTCATCGGTCAGAAATTTTGATATGTAGAATTCACTTCCCACAAAATATTCTGCATAATTTTCCGGTACCTCAAGCACACCGAGCTCCGCATTCATAAAATTTCCGCTGATCGCCGGCCGTAAAGACACCTGTGCGCCAAGAAATCTTCCCAGGGCTGTCTCGATAGGTGAAAGTATAGGACTGAGAACTTTTGTGTCAACAGCTTCAACAAAAAGCTGCTGCGCAGTCCCTTTCGTATCAATCTCGAATATTTTTTCATCGTTATCGAACCATGGATTTCCGTATTCGTCGGTCAGGATCACTGCAAGTTCGCTGATCCTCGCTCCCTCAGAATCTATCACCTGTCCGTCCTCTTTGGTCACAGCTTTCAGATAGACATTTTCATAGACTGAAAACCCTGTGGAATCTATTTTTGTTTTAATAGTAGTTACGGCTGAAGCCCTGAGATATGGATCCGTGAAACCTTGATTATTTTTGCTTCCGTCGAACATGATCGAAACGTTATCGACCTTAAATGAAAATGCCGAATAGTTACAGGTTCCGTTCCTGCCGGATATATCGCCCATGATCTCTAATTCTTTCGGTTTTTTAACCGGCCCTTTAATTGTCAGCCCCTTGTTTGCAGGAGATATTGCGATATTGACATTGCTCAGTTCATTATCAAGCTGCGAGAAAGATCTTACGAACCTGTCCCAAAGTGATTTTTCTTCAGAATCCAGATTGAAAAAATAAGTGTTTCCCGCTGCAGGTATAACTTCAATGTCAAGTATCAGATTTGAAAATATACCTGGCTCACGATCCCTGTTCTCAGCATTCCTTGCTTCAGGAAAAATAAATGGATATGTAATCCTCGTGTTCCGCAAGAACACTTTTCCGTCAAGAACCAGACCTCCGTTCCTTTTGTATATTCTGAATTTATTATCGTTCTTACCCTTCAGGACGAAATTTCCGAAATCCTTTGGCAGCATCATGTTAAAAACATGGTAATCGATACCATCCGAGCTGAATTTCAAAGCGAGATGGCCAAGATTGAAGCCGCCCGGAAGGATTATGTCGCCGTAATCGGGGTTGTTCCTTGAGTTCTCTAAGGTTATTGTTCCTTCAGTATAGGCGGAACGCATTTTAAATTTGATTATGTCTATGTTTAGATTCTCATCGAGAAATATTTTTGAACGGATATTTTCAAACCCGTCATATGAACCTTTGGGTAAGAATTTACCGTCAAGGATATAAAGTTCAGCCTGCTTTAACCTGGGCTTCCTGAATTTTCCTTCGATTGTGAACTTTCCTTCGCATTCTGAAGAGCCTTTTGAGATAAGTTTAGTTTTTTTATCTGCGTAGCCTATAAAATCGCCGAAAAATTCGCCTGTCAGGTACATTTCAGATTCGGGATCGTAAGGGATGAACCCTTCGGCATTCAGGTTCAGATATTTTCCCCCGTCGAGGTGAAGTTTCTTTATCATCACTCCTGAGCTATCCAGCTCGGATGTAAGGAATTCAAACCTGTTTATCCGATCTCCGTTCACTGCGCCGTTCACAAGTACGATATCCGAGTTCCTGATACGCATATCACTGGTTTTTCCTGTCAGATCTATCTTGTAATCAATGTCTCCGGTAAATTTTATGCCCGAAAAAAAAGCATTAAAGTAATCGGCGCTTATACTTCCGTAAGCAGACAGGTCAACTGTCTTGAAATCTCTAACGGTTCCGGACAAGGTAACGATCTTATTCAGGCCCTCATAGACAAAGACCTTCTCGATCCTGAGTTTTTTGTTTTCGAGATGAACTTCCGCTTCTCCGGATATGACGAGGCTGTCTTTTTCTGCATCGTAGTATTTAAGAATGTTCTCGTTAATATAGAGGTCTATGTAGGGTGCGGAGATATTTCCCTTAAGTTTGAGAACAAGGTCGGTATTCGTGATCAGGCCTTTTATTCCGAAGAATTTTCCGAGGTCCATATTCTGGCTTTCAAGCTCTCCCGAGATAGCCTTGTCTTTAAGATTAAGTACCGCTTTTCCCGCGATCTCTTTTGAATCGAAAAATATGTCCGATACCGAAATGCTGTCGCCGGTCTTTCTGAACCTGAAATTTGCGGGACGGCTTAGTATATTGTTCTGACGCGGCATCCAGTTGACAAACGACTCAAGAGTATCTTTTTCCAGGTCGAATCTTGCATCAAGCTGGCCGTAAAACAGAGAATTTCTATTGTCCGAGCCTGTTCTTAAAGCTACATATTTGTCGCTTCCTTTAAGTTCGAAATATAAGCTGTCCTCTTTCTCCAGAAGCTCATGCCCGAACAGTATCCTGTAGAATGCCATCATGTCTTTTCCTTTCAGGCTGTATGTATTATCAGTCATATTATACAGTCCGTCAATGACAGGTTTATGGCGCGGGTCGGATACGGTACAGGCCAGTAGTCCGTTTTTTATATTCAGGCCGCAGTACATAGTTCCAGCCATGCCTATGCTTTTAAAATCATAAGCGGTCAGTTCTGCTTTTACCGAGGGAAGTTCGCCGATCAGACCTGATGCTGTTCCTTCTATAATTGTGGACTGATCTTTCAGATAATCGGAATTTATAACGGAAAAATTTGAAAAGAGCGCACCTGTGCTTTTAAAATCCAGCCTGTATCCGGGCTTTTCAGAATAGACATTTGAGAGTTTACCGGAAGCAGAGAGTATGTTATTCATCGCAGTAAGTGTACCTTTTTTGAGTGTTATTTCTTCATGGGCGTAATATCCCTCGAGATCAATATCTCTAACGATGTTGTTTTTATAGGCGAGAGAGCTGACATTGATGCTGTAATTGACAGTCGGGTCCTTAAAGTCGCCGGTAATATGCAGAGCAAGGGAATTGTCATCGCCGATCAGGATATTCTCATAAAAATCTTTATCGAGCCGGGCCATATTAAGAGCCCTTTTTATCTCAGTACCGTTTATATTTTCAATATCAAAGAAAATATCGCCTCCGGGATAGAGAATTGTGAATATTTTTCCTTTACCGGTGTAGGGTATCCCGTTAAGTTTTCCGTTTATTCTGTTTACGATCACCATGCCGTTGTAATAAGACATATCGAAATCAGTTCCGGAGAGGAAAACTTTACCGCCGAAGTCAGCATCCATATCCGACAATCTGAACTGCCCGGTAAGGTTAAGCTGATGATCGCCGGTTTTATTAATCTCAAGTTTTGCTCCGCCGGAGTAATTGCCTTTTCTGATCTCATAAATACCGAAAGGAGATTTAAAATCATCTAACTTACCGCTATCGAAATTCAGGTCGATGTCGGCTGTGTAATCTGTGTTGTTTAGAAATCCCTTTAGAAAAATATTTTCTTCTTCAGAATTTATGAATCTGCCGTCGAGACCGAAAGTGATATCGCCGGCTTCGGTATATTGAGCCGAACCTCGCATTCCCGAGATCACTTCCATGTTAAGCTCGGGAGAGTATATAAGATTCATGTCGGATATGGAGATCGCTTTAATGAAGTCGTATTCTTTCAGGAATGACGAGACCGTTTTAAAATCCTCGAACCGGAATTCCCAGGGTTTATCGGGTTTAAGTTTCACATCAGGGTCAATGATAATATCGCAGCCTCTTATATCAACATTTTCAGCTTCGAAGAACCACCCTTTCAGCTTTATCAGATTGAAAAATGATCCTGAGAGATAAAAATCGATTTCAAGCCTTTCGATGATTATTTTCGTGTTGTCTTTTTCATAGAGTATATTTCTGAATTTTAGTCTTGTGAGAGAAAGATTTATATCTTCTATATCGAAATTATCAGATTTTAAAAGAGGACTTATCTTTTCTATTATGTTCTTTCTGATTATGGGGGAGATAACGGCTTTCTGAACGAAATTATATGCGGCGTAGAATATAATGACTGAAAGGACTGAGTAATAAAGTATTCTGTTTCGAATCTTCAAGAGCCGGCTCCGAAGTTTTTAACGATAGCTCATTATGCCGTTAGTTCGGAAGCATTACGATCTTATACTCCGCTTTTTAACTTTTCAGCCTTATCTTCCATGATCAGTGCTTCAATTATGTCGCTGATATTGCCGTCCATGATCGAATCGAGTTTGTAAAGGGTCAGACCTATGCGGTGATCTGTCATTCTGCCCTGCGGAAAATTATATGTTCGGATCTTTGCGCTTCTGTCTCCCGATCCCACCTGAAGTTTTCTTTCCTGGGATTCCTTATCGCTGGCTTTCTGATGTTCCATTTCCTGGAGCCTTGAAACAAGGATCTTCATAGCGGAATGTTTGTTTTTTAACTGCGAGCGTTCGTTCTGGCATGTTACGACAAGATTGGTCGGCAGGTGTGTAATCCTGATAGCCGAGTCGGTTTTATTAACATGCTGTCCGCCTGCGCCGGACGAACGATAAGTATCTATTTTAAGATCATTCGGATCAATCTCGACTTCTTCAACTTCGGTTATCGGAAGAATCGCAACAGAGGCTGCTGAAGTGTGCACTCTTCCCTGAGTTTCAGTCTCCGGGACCCTCTGGACCCTGTGGACTCCCGATTCGAATTTTAATTTTCCGTAAACCTCATCTCCGGACACTTCGACTATGACCTCTTTTATGACGTTTGGTCCGGTCTCGTTATAATCGACAGTGTTGAAAGTCCAGCCCATTTTCTCGGCGTATCTCTGATACATCCTGTAGAGCTCGCCTGCGAAAAGTCCGGCTTCATCCCCGCCGGTTCCCGCTCTGATCTCGAGATAAATGTTCTTATCGTCGTTGGGATCTTTAGGAACCAAAAGCAGTTTGATTTCTTCTAAAAGTTTTTCCTGCACAGGCGACAGCTCCTCGATCTCGTTTTTTGCCATTTCAGCAAGGTCCTTATCGCCGCCGTTTAGAAGTTCTTTTGCCTGTCTGATGTTGTCGTCTATGTTTAACAGTTCAGTGAATTTGTTGACTATCGGTTCAAGTTTAGCCCGTTCTTTTCCGATAGAGATCATTTTATCCCTGTCCTTGTGGATCTCAGGGTCAGCGAGTCTCTCAGTAAGACTGTCGAACTTTTCCCGAATGCTTTTAAGTTTTTCGTACATATGTTATTTTACGCTCAATTCTTTTGCGTATTCTTCAAATTTCAGGTTAAGTTCCTTCTCATCGATCCCGGAAAGTTCAAAGTCCTTCATGACTATCGTACCGTTTATTATTGAAGATGCGATCCTCGACTGAAGTATGCCGAATATCAGGTGCGTGTGAAGATTTTCGGCTGTAATTTCATGTTCAGGCAGATAATCAACGAATATCAGGTCTGCGGCGGAACCAAGCTTTATCTCACCGATGGATTTTGAAACGAAGTTGTTCGCAAGTTTGTAGTTCGAGCTTGTCAGGATGCTTGAGATCTCGGCATTACCGGAAGTGAAGCCTTTGAGTTTCTGTCTGAGGATCCTGTGGGCAAACGAAGCTTCGGATGCAATAGAATGGTATATCCCGTCCGAACCGAATCCGATAGGTATTTCTTTTTCGATGAGTGTTTCGATAGGAGCGAAATCAAGCCCTTTGTAATATGCAGATGAAGGGGTCAGCACAACCCCGGAGCGGGATTCTTTTATTATGTCGATATCGGTTTCGTCTATGTAGTTGGTCGATGCCAGAATCGTCTTGGAATTTAAAAGACCAATATCGTAAAGTCTGTCAATGCAGTACTTTTTATCAAAATTCTTAACTGAGTATTCGTCCTCGTTCTCTGTTTCTGACAGATGTATCACAGTTCCGGTCTTCGTTCTGTCAGTAAATTTAGCAACAGATCTCAAAAGCGAGTCGGATGCTTCGTTTGCGCTGTAAACACCGATCATTCCTGTGATCAGAGGATTATTTTTATACTCCTCTGCGAATTCTGAATTTATTTTGAACATCCTGTCGGCGTCATCACTGCCTGTTCTGTTGCTGATCTCATAACCGATAACGCCTCTCATAGAAAGTTCTTCGAATGCCTCAGCTATATCATTAAGCGAATCATTAACGCAGTTGGGGCTTGAATGAAGGTTAAAGATCGTAGTGACACCGGACTTTATGGAATTTATGATCCCTTTTACGGCTGAATAGTAAACTCCGTCGGAAGAAAGCTTGTTAGCCAGAGGCCACCAGTATTTGCTCATGAAGTCGTTATAATCAGAAACATTTTTAATATTCATCGGCATGTTCGGAAAAAATCCGCTGTAAAGATGATTATGAAAATCAACGAAGCCCGGCATTACGATCCTGCCTTTAGCATCTATCTTGTTAGCTTCCCCGGAATATTTGGGGAGCATTTCTTTTTCGGGTCCGAAATCGAGTATCGTTCCTCTTCCGACATACACGGCACCGCTGCGGATATTTTTCGGTTTGGTTCCGAATGTGAGAATATTTGCGTTCGTGATCAAATAATTTTCCATATAATGACCTCCTATATTAAAGAAGTGTCAAAAATATTAAAAAATATTTATATATGCAAGGGATTTCAATTTATTTTTACATCCGGATAATTCTCCTTGACATTTAAAACTGACTTTCTTATATTTTCACGCTTATTAATTCAAAGCTAAGAAAAAAGGCGAAAGGAGATAACATGCCTCATCACAAATCAGCAGCGAAAAGACTAAAAAAATCCAAAGTTGAGAATGCTTATAACAGACATTACAGAACTATGATGAGAACAGCTCTTAAAAAAGTAAAAGCTTCCGCATCAAAAGAAGAAGGAGCAAAGAATCTGATCGCGGCTCAGTCAATATTAGACAAACTTGTCATCAAGGGCATTATCAAAAAGAACAATGCCTCGAACAAAAAATCCAGGCTCTCGAAATTTTTAAATAAAATCGAACAGGAAAAAAAATAATAAAAAGCAGCCGTGAGCTGCTTTTTTAATTTATTCTATGAGAACTTTAGTTATAGGCGATATTCACGGCTGTTACGACGAACTCAGGCTTCTTCTGGATAAATTCGATCCTGATAAATCAGACAGGATATTTTCGGTCGGAGATGTGATCAACAGAGGTCCCGATTCTTATAAGTGCATATCCCTGCTAAAAGAGCTTAATGTTGTAACGATAATGGGAAACCACGAGCACTGGTATCTTAAATGTTATCCTTTTGAAGACAGTACAGTGACCTCTTTTAATTTCAGACGGCTTGAAATAGAGGACCATGTAGAATGGATCAGATCATTGCCGTATTTTATTATGGCGGATGACTTTATTATAGTTCATGCGGGTTTCGATCCTGTAATCGCGTTCAAGGACAATACGCATGACATGCTTGTTTCGGTCAGGACTCTTGAGCATACGGGATCACCGTGGTTCGACAGCTATTTCGGTTCAAAGCATATCTATTTCGGGCACTGGGCAAAACTCGGTCTGTTTTTGGGAAAGAATGTGACCAATC
>CALMWI010000364.1 GCA_937873545.1 uncultured bacterium
ACTGCCTGCTGTTTTCTTCATTTTAGCTTCAACAACAAAATTTCCGGTCAGACTTGAATCAAGCGCTGCAGAACTTTGATTATATGTTCCGGATGACGCTGTATAAACACTGTCAGCTACCGCCCAAGTACCTTCAACTGCTGTCCAGTTATCGGCAACTCCGTCGTCAAAAGTTTCATCTTCAACTGCCGGAGCCGGAGCTACGCCGCTGATCGTGAAGTAAGCATCACTTTCGTCATAGATGTCGGCAGTAGTGCTGGTTATCCTGACTTTGTACTTTGTGCTTGTTACAAGGTCGGTCGGGATCGTCCAGCTCTGATCATTGTCGTTTATTGTGCTGGAATAAAGTGTTCTTACGAATACATCATTTTCGTACAAATCGATTTTAACATAGTCGGAAGTAATATTTTCAGTCCATGTAATAACTACAGGCTCTCCGGTCTGAAAGAACTCTCCGCCGTTAGGAGCTGTTACTTCAAGAAGCCTGTGTCCGCTCCAACCCGCTCCAGGTACTCCGCCGGAACTTACCTGGGTCCCGCTCATAACATCAACTCCGACATTTCCGATATAGTAAGTTCCTGATGCATAATCCCATCTTAATCCGCTTCCTATAAGTACCCATGTGCCTGAGCTGCCGAGATCGTTTACGAATGTGCCATCACCGTTAAATGTCCATAAAGTCTCCCATTTAGACCATGAGCCCTGCATGTACCACTGGCCTGTTATGTCAACAACATCATCGTCAGCTATACAAATAAAATGTTCGCTTTCATCAAATGCATCATCGTTGATGGCCTTAGCTATTCTGATCCTGTAAGCTGCGCCCGGTATAACTGTCCCGGGAACAGTCCAGTTATATGTACCCAGACTGCCTGTTACAGTTGCTATGTTTTGTATTACGCCTGTCGTGTCTGCCAAACTTATAACTATATCGCCTGCAATAGCAGGATTCCAAGTGATCGTCTGCGTACTGCCGTGAATCCATACCTGTCCGCCGTTCGGTGTAATAAGCTCAGGAATAACTCTGTTCGCAAACCATGTACCTTCGCCTCCGCCAACCATTGTACCGGTCATGTCATTATCATCAACAATTCCAAGATAATATGTATCATACAAATCAAAGTCAAATTTCAACCCGTTTCCAAGCATATTCCATGTTCCGGTAGTTGTATCCGGTCCTTCTATATATTTCCATGTGTGGTTTGTATAGAATTCAGCCGAATAGATTCCTTTTAACCATGTATAATTCACATTCCAGTCTCCGATTATATTCTCAGTATTGTCGTTGGTTGCAAGACAGAAATAATGATCACTGAAATCCTTTGCTAACGGATCACTTAAGCTTTCAACTAATATCTTATAATCAGCACCATCGTTAACCCACCAGTCAGCCGTTATGCCCCATCCCTGGCTTCCGTCGTTAGCCTGACTGCCATAGATCGTTTCGTGTATAACATTATTTTTGTAGAGATCTATTTTAACTGTACCTGTCGCAGGCATATTCGTCAGCCATGTTATCTGAGGTGTTGAACCTTTGAGCAATATCTCTCCTCCATTTGGAGAAGTTACGATTATGTAATTACCTGCAGGTGCTATTACAAAATTCGCATCGCTGAAATCATACTTTGTCGAATCCGTTACACTTTCTATCTTTATCTGATAATCCACACCAACGGTCAACGAACCATCGTTTGGAACTACCCATAGGGACGAATCTTTATTAGTTTCAGCCGGGTTAATAATTGAAACGAAATTGCCGTTCTTGTATAGCGTTAGCGCTACATCCTCTGTCAGGTCGCTGTTGAATTTGATCGTCGCGACATCCCCCATTTGGAGAACTTCTCCGCCGTTTGGAGATATGATCGTGCACTCCGGTGTAGGAGGCGGGTTT
>CALMWI010000365.1 GCA_937873545.1 uncultured bacterium
ATACTTGCCCAGATCGAAAAAGAGAAAAAAGCGGGCAGGCTGAAGGATGTTGACCTTAGGCAGGTAATGATAAACCTGATATCAATGAATGTTTTCCCTTTTGCCGCCAAACCTCTGGTTAAGGGTTTATTCAGGATGGATGAAGCCGAATTTGAAAAATTCATTCAGGACAGAAAAAAGATAGTGACCGAAACAATAATTAACTCGATAGTGATAAAATGAAGATGAAATTCTTAATTTTCCTTTTGGCTGTTTCGGCTTTGTTCGCGCAGTCGAAGCTTACGCTTGAGGAATGCAGATCCGAGGTCAGAAAGAACTTTCCGACATATCAGAATAAGGAATATCTGAAAAGCTCGTTTCAGATGAAGAGTAAAAACCTCTTCACGAACTATTATCCTAAACTGACGCTTTCCGCACAGGCGACTTATCAGAGCGATGTGACTGAATTTCCGATCAAATTCCCTTCCTCTCCCCTTTTCACGATCGAATCGCCTGAATCTCCGGATAAGGACAGGTATCAGTTCCAGCTTGATGTTAAGCAGCTGATCTGGGACGGCGGGCTTGTGAAAAGCCAGATAAATACTGAAAAGACGATCTATCTCGGCGACAGCCTTAAAGTTGAGTCTGAACTTTATAAATTGAACGAGACAGTGAATAACCTTTATTTCGCCGTCCTTCTTCTTCAGGAGAAAAAAGCAGCGCTTGAGATCAGCCTGAATGATCTGAGTTCCAAGATGAAAACGGTTGAATCCGGTGTGAAGAACGGCGTGATGCTTCAGACAAGCTCGCTGATCCTGAAAGCCGAGATCCTTAACCTTGAACAGCAGGTATCCGAGACTGATGTTCTTAAAAAAGCGAACATCGATATGCTCTCTGATCTGATGAGCAGAGAAATAAGCTCTAATACGGAATTCATCATCCCGGAAGCGGTTGAAGTTTCTAAGGATTCAAAGAGACTCGAGCTTGAATCTTTTGAGAATGAAAGACTGAAGCTCGACAATACGATCTCTACGGTTGAATCAAAGCTGATGCCTAAGCTCTACGGATTCGCGCAGACGGGTTATTCAAAGCCCGGGCTGAATATGTTCAGCAATGAATTCGATACCTACGGTATAGTCGGTCTCAGGGCTGAATATGACATTTCAGGTCTTTATACGAATTCACGCGAGAAAGACATTCTAACGAATACGAAGCATATCGTTGAAAAGCAGAAGGAAGCTTTCAATAAAACACTCGATATTCAGCTAAATAAAACTCTCGCCGATATTGAGAATTATAAGAGCCTGCTGGAAAAGGATAAAGAGATCATCACTATCAGAGAAAGCATCCTTGAGACAGCGGATAAACAGCTTGCTCAC
This sequence comes from uncultured bacterium, assembly GCA_937873545.1. Taxonomy (GTDB): domain Bacteria; phylum UBA4055; class UBA4055; order UBA4055; family UBA4055; genus UBA12480. The sequence continues at coordinate 1,359 of CALMWI010000365.1, forward strand.
GGCACGATAACAGTGAACGATTATATCGGATATTCAAGCGCCTTAAATCTGTCGAGGCAGTCTTTGAGATCGCACGAAATTATGCTTGTTCAGGCTAAGGTCAATTACAACAATTTATTAAACAATCAGGAATAGATCATGAAGAACTCAATTTTATACGCTCTGATAATATCGATTACTCTTATCCTCGCTTCATGCACGGCGAATGAGCAGAAAAGCGACGCCTACGGTAATTTTGAGGCTGATGAGATCATAGTTTCATCGCAGACTAACGGAATGATAGGATTTTTTAATATCAGCGAAGGTGATGAAGCGGCTGCAAATGAGATCACGGCTGTAATTGATACGATCCAGCTGAGCCTGAAAAAAGCGCAGCTTGTGACGCAGAAGGATATAATCAGAGCTAAAAATAAAAATATTTATGCGCAGATCGAAGTCGTGAAAGAGCAGAAAGCTAATGCAGTGCGCGAACTCGACAGATTTGAAAAGCTTCTTAAAGATGACGCTGCCACGCAGAAACAGCTTGATGATATTTCAGCCCAGATCAAGGTGTTCGACAGGCAGATTCAGAGCATTTCCACGCAGGGAACTTCAATCGGCGACGAGCTGAAATCAATTGATATTCAGATCGATCAGATCAATGATCAGATCCGGAAATGCTATGTTGTCAATCCGATCGGCGGAACCGTTCTTACTAAGTACGCGAATGCCGGCGAGATCACGGCTTTCGGAAAGCCGCTGTATAAAATAGCCGGATTATCGGATATCTATCTTAAAGTTTATGTTTCAGGCGATCAGATATCTTCGATTAATCTGAACGGGAAAGCGGAAGTTCTGACGGATACTCAGTCAGGCGAAATGAAGAAGCATGAAGGCACGGTCACCTGGATATCCGATAAGGCTGAATTCACGCCGAAGATCATTCAGACCAAGGCTGAAAGAGTGAATCTCGTTTACGCCGTGAAGATAAAAGTTAAAAACGACGGCAGCCTCAAGATAGGTATGCCCGGCGAGGCGAATTTTAATGTTGTCAGATAAATTAAAACACTGCACACTATGTCCCCGTGACTGCGGAATTGACCGCACGAAGGGAGAAAAAGGTTATTGCAGGCTCGATGATAAAATTTATATTTCATCGATCTGTATTCATAAGGGAGAAGAGCCTCCGGTAAGCGGCCCGCACGGGATCTGCAATGTGTTCTTTGCGCACTGTAATCTTCAGTGCGTTTACTGTCAGAATTATCAGATCAGCGATAATAAAGTCGCAGCTGACAGTTGTGAAATGACGCTTGAAGCAGCCGTAAATAAAATTACGGCAATACTTGATAAAGGCATTCCCGCGCTGGGTTTTGTATCTCCGTCACATCAGATCCCGCAGATGCTCTCTATCATTGAAGAACTTCATAAAAGATCTTACGAACCGACAATAGTCTATAATTCGAACGGTTACGATAAAGTTGAGACTTTAAAGGAACTTGAAGGCATCGTAGATGTTTATCTGCCTGATTTCAAGTACAGTGATCCCGTTCTTTCAAAAGAACTTTCGGATGCGCCTGATTATCCTGAAACAGCTCTGAAAGCCATAAAGGAAATGTATCGTCAGAAAGGCTCGTTACTTATAACTAACTATTCAGGTTACGCTGAGAGCGGTCTTATCATCAGGCACCTGATCCTGCCCGGAGAAGTTGAAAACAGTCTCGCGGTTCTAAAAGCGGTCGCGGAAAAAATATCGCCTAAGATTAATATTTCACTTATGTCCCAGTACTGGGCACCAAAGCATTTCGAGCGTAATACACTGAATGATAAAATCAAAGAAGCTGATTACATGCGCGTTACCGAAGAAATGGACAGGCTCGGGCTTGATAACGGCTGGATTCAGGAATTTGACAGCCATAATAACTACCGGCCGGATTTTAATAAGATCCATCCCTTTGAGGATTAAAGATGTATTCTATCGAAGTTAAAAATATAGATAAATCATATCAGAAAGTTCAGGCATTGAAAGACATCAGCCTGAATGTGAATAAAGGCGAGATCTTCGGGCTTATCGGCCCTGACGGCGCAGGCAAGACCACCCTGTTCAGGATACTGACTACGCTTTTATTAAAAGACAGCGGAAGCGCGACTGTCGAAGGCTTTGATGTGGAAAAGGATTATAAGGCTATCAGGAACATTATCGGCTACATGCCCGGACGATTTTCATTATATCAGGATCTGTCCGTTGAAGAAAATCTTAATTTCTTCGCTACGGTTTTTGATACGACGGTTAAGGCTAATTACGAGCTGATAAAGGACATTTATGTCCAGCTTGAACCTTTCAAAACAAGACGCGCAGGTCAGCTTTCCGGCGGAATGAAGCAGAAGCTTGCTTTATGCTGCGCACTCATCCATCAGCCTAAAGTTCTGTTCTTAGACGAGCCTACGACAGGAGTTGACCCGGTTTCAAGGCATGAATTCTGGGAAATGCTGAAGAAACTGAAATCAAAAGGAATTACGATCCTCGTTTCCACGCCGTATATGGATGAGGCTGCTCTCTGCGACAGGATAGCTCTGATACAGCGGGGCAGGATAATGCGTATTGACACTCTTGAGAATATCGTTTCGGCTTTCACGGGAC
>CALMWI010000366.1 GCA_937873545.1 uncultured bacterium
GAGCTGGCGATAGCCGCTGCGGAGAACGGTATAGACAAGATCCGGATCAACCCGGGGAACATCGGCGGAAAAGACAAGACCAGACAGGTTATCGAAGCCTGTAAAAAAGCTCTTATCCCGATAAGAATAGGCGTTAACTCAGGATCATTGGAAAAAGATATTCTGAAAAAATACGATAAGGTTACTGCCGACGGAATGGTCGAAAGCATGGTTAAATATATAGGATACTGTCAAGAAGAGAATTTTTCAGACATTGTGCTTTCAATGAAATCGTCAGAAGTTCCGCTTATGATAGAATCCTATAAAAAGATCAGTGCGCTTTATGATTATCCTCTGCATCTCGGCGTCACAGAAGCCGGAAATGTTTTTTCGGGTTCGATAAAGTCATCTGTAGGCATCGGCATCCTTCTTTATGAAGGCATCGGCGATACTATAAGGGTTTCTTTGACCGGCGATGTAAAAAAAGAGATCAAAGCCGGAAGGATCATTCTCAGATCGCTCGGTTATAAAATAAACGGTGTGAATCTGATCTCGTGTCCGACCTGCGGAAGAACAAGGGTGAATCTTGAGAAGATAGTAAATACGCTTGAAGAAGAGCTTGACCGCATGAAGATCAATACATGCCTGAATGTGGCTGTGATGGGATGCGCGGTGAACGGGCCGGGTGAAGCGAGGGAAGCCGACATCGGCATCGCAGGCGGTATAGGCGAGTTTCTGCTTTTTAAAAAGGGTCAGATACTCCGGAAGGTGCCGGAGAAAGATGTCATCCCTGTGCTGCTTGCAGAGATATCCGAAATATCCGGAACAAAATAATGCCACGCATAATTTATTTATTTTATTTTGCAGCTTTAGCTTTCTTAAGTTCCTGTGTTCCTGCGTCTGATGACAGCTTTGACGAGGTCGGGATTGATAATATCCCTTTAAAGACAGGCAATAAATGGATATATGAAATCACCCGCGGAGGCGAATCATTTACCGATTCAGCCGAGATCTTAGATTTTTTTCCTTATCAGATTGACGAACTTACGAACAGGTACCTGTACCAGTACAAAGATATAGCATTCACTTTCGAAATGTCAGAGTTTACTTACGATACGGTCTTTGTGAGACTTATAGAATACGAAGGCGACAAACTAATTCAGTACGGAAGCGAGAAGCGGGACAGATCCGGATTTATTTACGGAGAGTCTGTGATATTTATTACGCCCGAAGTTATTCTCGATCACAGTGATGATACGGCTGTAGAAGAGCTTCCCGTAAACTCGCTTCTAATAAACCAAAACGGTTATTCAAGAACGGTTAAGGACACGATCGTCAACTGTGTTAAAATCAATCATGTTCTCTCATCAGGCAGTTTTATCACTACCGATCTTGATTATAACCTTAACTTTTACTATACTGAACTGGGCGTTCTGAAGATCGAAGGCATCGTAAATAGTTCCGCTTTTTCCGCCACTGCAGTTTCCTGTACTTTAAAATAATCACGCTGTATTTTTTATATGCGAAAAGTTTGAATAGACTGACCATAAAGTGATTTATGATTGAGGCGAGAGTGATTTTTTATGTTAAGAAAT
>CALMWI010000367.1 GCA_937873545.1 uncultured bacterium
TTTCAACCTTATGGGTGAACAAAGTCAGGACAGTTTTTTATGGGTCGGGGGTGGCGTGGGAACGATGGACACTGCTGACGGCAGCCTGTTAGACATAAATGCTTCTATAAATTACTCAAAGAACGACCGGATCTTTAAGCTAAGAGGCATCAATGCAGAAGAGATGGTTCTTTTCGGACCATTACCGAATGATAAAGTCTGGGAGTTGGGACTTCTTTACGGCCTAAGATCACCTAATGGCAACGTAAGCGTATCTTTTCTCGCAGGTATAAGCTATACTGGAGGAATATACAAAGGCGACCGGATCGACATCGATTATTATGAAGAATTAACTTTCGAGACTTTCGGCTTACCTCTGGAAATTCAGATCGATATCAATGCGTTGAAGTTCATAGGATTCAGCATAATGTTCTATGCAGATATCAATCCGGATCAAAGTTACGGCGGAGTTAATTTCTCCATCCTGATCGGCAGGCTGCCGTGATCAACCGGAATTATTCGTTTCAAAAGCTAACAATTTTCATTATATTAGCTGTATTGCATTAAGGAGAAATGAACTATGCACAGTAGAAAATACTATTTGATCATTCTGTTAGTGATAGCTGTAGCTCTTTCAGCGATCAACTTCAAAGAAAGTGATACTCCTTTCCCCTATTACCTCTGGTTCAGCGGCGGACTGGGCTTAATGTTGACTGAAGATACAGAAATGTCGAATCTATATGCGTCAGCAAATTTCTCCAAAAATACTCATGTTCTGAAATTAAGAGCGATCGCAGGGGGACCGGTCATGGGTACAAATCAGGATGAACATGCGGGCGATATCGGTTTGCTTTACGGATACAGGCAATCTTTCGGAAATATCCATCTTTCCTATCTTGCAGGAATAGGGCTCACAGCCGGAGAATATAAAGGCAAAATCGATGAAGATTTCACCGCATATACCAAATACGAAATGATAGACTATCAGACAATAAGCCTTCCCCTCGAGATTCAGCTCGATCTAAACAGATTTCGTCCGTTCGGATTGAGCCTTTCCGCTTTCGGGAATATCAATGCGGAGAAAAGCTTTGCCGGCATAAGTTTAAACATTCTGCTGGGACGGTTGCCGTAGTTATAATGCATGAATGGAGTTAGTCTGATGGAATATGAAAACAACGAATACGAAGCGCAAACTTTTGACAATGTGAATTTTTCAGGCCTGTCGTTCAAGAGAACATCCTTCACTGACTGCCGCTTTGTGAATTGCAATCTGTCGAACGTTGACCTTACTAAAACGAGATTTGCCGATGTTACTTTCGTCAACTGCAAGATGCTCGGGCTTAACTTCTCGAACTGCGACACATTCGCTTTCGGTATCAAAAACAGGAACTGTAATATATCCCTCTGCATATTTTCAGAAATGGATATGAAGAATGTCGTTTTTGACGGCTGCAAAATCCACGACTGCGATTTTTATAAAGCCAACCTGAATAAAGCCGTTTTCGACAATTCCGACCTTCAAAACAGCAGATTCAAGAACTGCGACATCAGCTCTGCCTCATTCATAAATGCGGTCAATTACGATATTAACCTGAATCAGAATTTTCACAAAAAAGCAAAATTTTCCCTGCCTGATGCTGTCTCGCTCTTAAAGTCATTCGATATTGAAATTGAATAATTCCGCTACTTAATCTATTTTACCAGAAGCATTTTGTTTGTCGCAGTAAAACCGTCGCCTTCCAGCCTGTAAAAATAAATCCCGCTATTTAGATTTGAAGCATCAAAGTTAATACTATGAAACCCTTTATCCATCTTACTGTTGACAAGCTCCGATACAAGCTGGCCTGACATGTTGTAAACAGACAGACTGACTATTTGAGATCTGTCTAATGAAAATGATATCTCAGTGCTTGGATTGAACGGGTTAGGATAATTCTGATAAAGTTCGATCTGCGCAGGCGTGATCTGAGATTCGATACCGGTTAAAGTCCCGCCTTCGAAAGTTATATTATCTATCCATGCGCAGTCTTCGCCGGTTACCCCTGCAGCGTTCTTCTTATAAGTCCATTTTAATACACGGTTTCCAGCCATAACAGGAATACTTATCTCTCTCCAGGGAGTTTCTCCGCTGACCGTAAGTTTTTTGTACCTGTCGATCCAGAATTCAAAATAATCGTAATCTTCCTGTGATGATACTTTATACCGGAATGTGATATCTCCATTCGCTTCGTAAACAGCATTTATAAGTATTTCGGCAGTCTGACTGTGGTCGATTATGTCAGACTTAAGACAATAAGTTCCCTCATAACTATCCGCTTCTGATACTGACCATCCATTTGTACCTGTCTGCCAAGGAAATTTTGATAGATCTCCAGATTCAAAATCCTCGAGCCTCAGTTCCGGATCAAAGACAGACACATTCAGATCAAAAGTCTCGAATGAACCTCCTGCTGTTCCTTTAATTTTGACAGTTGAAGCGCCTTCGACAGTGTTTGAAGCCGAAAGGGTTAATATAGAATCGTTAAGTACGCACGATACAACCGCCGGATCACTGTTGTCTTCTATCGTGACTGCCACTTCACTGCTGTCCCTGTCAGAGAACAAATCTGAAACATCGATCTGACATACTTCACCGAATATCATTTTTTTCTTCTCAATATAACCGCTCAGGTAAACACCTTCGGACGGAGGAGAATAAACAACTCTTATGCTGTCGATTCTTACAGCAGTAACAGGCTTATCAGCATCATCGACCGGAACATAGCTGATCTTGAAAACAACATCCATTCCTTCAATTATTTTTCCGAACACTGAGTAAGTGTCGTTCAGGTGGGGATATGAATCCAGAGTTATGAAGTATTGTGAACCGCCGGTATCCGGACCCGCATTGGCCATTGATAGCACGCCGGCCGAGTTGTGATTCAGATCCGGATGGAATTCGTCCGGAATTGTATATCCCGGTCCTCCGGTCCCTGTCCCCAGAGGGTCACCATCCTGGATAACAAAACCCTGTATAACCCTGTGAAAGATCAGATCATCATAGAATCCTGAGTTTGTAAGATCAATAAAATTATTACCTGTGATAGGAACGAGATCCTCCCTGATCTGGCCTTTGAAATTCCCCATTGAAGTGTACCATTGAACCACTGTCTGGGATGAAACTACAGAACTGATCATGAATAGAAACATGATTTGTATCTTGATCTTTGAAAACGACATAATTCCTCCTGCGGTTTTAGACGGCATCCGTTCTTTACTAACGCCACCTGACTGATGAATTCGTTCCGTTTGTGTGCGTTACGATGACCTGATCGGCTGTAAACTCTACTTTATAATCTTTTGGAGTATTTATTTTAGAAGCGTCAAGAACAACTGGAACACCGAATCCTTATTTCATCGTCGTAAGTTTTTTTATCATTTCGGCTTCAGGACAGCCGTATTGAACATAATATGCAGCAACGCTTGCTGCAACAGTGGCAGCCAGATTCTCGCATATCCTGTTTATCTTCCCCTGATTTGCTTTCTCTTCCGCGGCAGCTACAGCTTCTTCATATTCCTTGAGCTTTGCGAGCTTTTTTTCATAATCGTCATCGTTCACAAAGTCTTTTTTCTTATCAATCCCCGATGTAAGCTGTGTTACCGCATCTTTCAGAAGGATGACAAGATCGTCTTTTTTACACTTTTTATTTAATGTAACGCTGTTGTCGTTCTTAGCTGTTTCTACATCGAACATCCTGATCGAGAGAGAATAAACATCTCCTAGTTTTCCGATACTGCCTGTCACCATCTTCTGAGCACCCAATAGCCCGCCGATCTTAACTAAACAGGCACTGTCGTCGCAAAGTCCCGAATTCTGCAATCCCTGTTCTTCAAGAATAGTTTCCATTCTTTCACGCTCAACGAGTTCATAATAGTTCATACTTGATAGTTCGCTTATCAAATTATCTGTAAGGATACTAGCTACTGCCGCTCCTGCATCTCTGTCTTTCAGTTCGATCACAGCTACGCTCGTTGCCCCTTCTAATGAAAGGATTGCTATAAGCGCTGTAATGATAATCATTTTCATAATTGTTATACCTTTGAAAATTATTTCGGAAAATATAAACAACCCGAATATTTAATGCAAAAGATTTCTGCCTTTTTTTATTTACCTTGATTTGAACCGATTTATTTCTTAACATTCTCACTTATGGACAGAAATAAGACAATTAGAACAGCATCAATTATCAGCATCGTCGGAAATGCAGTACTTTCATTGGCAAAGATCGTGATCGGCCTTATGGCCGGAAGTCTTTCCGTTGTTGGTGACGGTATTGACAGTATGACGGATATTTTCATTTCCGTAATTACTCTTATGGTCTCAAAAATTATAGCCCGACCGCCAGACAAGGAACACCCCTACGGACACCACAGGGCTGAGACTATAGCTACCTCAATTTTATCATTCATAATGTTCTTCATAGGCGGACAGCTTGTAATGTCGGTCATTGATAAGATCATGAACCATAACACCTTTGAAATGCCGGAAGCGGCCGCTGTTTATGTTACCGTGTTTTCAATAGCCGGCAAGCTTATCCTGGCATGGAGCCAGTACGCGCTCGGTAAAAAATCCGGAAGCGCTATGTTAATAGCCAACGGCAAGAATATGCAGAACGATGTGGTTACTTCTGTCGGAGTCCTGATCGGGCTTGGATGCGTATTCTACTTTAATATGCCTGTTATAGACAGATTCCTCGCTGTGATCATCGGCGGATGGATAATGTTCTCTGCCGTCAGAATTTTCATGGGAACGATAACCGAGCTGATGGAAGGCGAAGTAAATCCTGAACTTTATAATAAGATCTTTGAGATCGTAAAAGACTCTGACGGTGTCGGGAATCCCCACCGCGTCAGAATTACCAAGCTTGGAGTGCTTTATGCGATCGATATGGATGTCGAGGTTGACGGCGAATGTAAAGTCTGCGAAGCGCACGACCTTGTTATGGCTCTCGAAAACAGGATTCGGAATCAGATACCTAATGTTTACGATATTGTAGTTCATATCGAACCGCTCGGACTGCATGAAAATCATGAGCAAAATGAATGTTACGGGCTTACTGAAGATAATATTACAAAATAGATCAATCCAATCATAAGGAGAAATCATGAAAACATTAAAGTACTCGCTATTGTTGGCATTCGTTATTCTTGCAGGATGTTCAGTCTCGCCGGAAGGTGATGAAGAGGCCGTTCTTCTAAAACAGCCGTGGATATTCGGTCACGGCGGTGTCGATGAGGACGCGGTGAAACCCGGTCTGGTTTGGGTGGCTCCGACTACCAGTGCGATCCTGTTTAAAGTTACTCCGCTTACTATAACCGAGCCATTCGACGACATGATAACCGACGATAATATTCCTGTTGACTTTAACGCATACCTGAAATTGCAAATAATCAAAGGTCAGACACCTAAGCTGTATGAAAAATTCGGACAGAACTGGTATGCGATGTCAATTCAGGAAACTTTCAGAACTATGATTAGGGACAAAGCCTCATCTTACAAGATGTTCGATCTTGCAGGAAACAGACAGGTACTGGCGGAGATACAGAGCGAAACTTTCACGCTGATCACCGATTATTGTAAAAAACTCGATATTCCGGTTGAAATTCTGCAGGTAGTGGTAGGAGCTGTTACACCTCCCGTTGAAGTACTTGAGGAAACGAAGCGTACTGCAGCGCAGAACCAGAGTATTCTGACACAGGAGGCCAGATCCAAGGCTGAAGTTTCTAGAAAGGAAGCTGAGGTCAACAAAGCTATCGCGGATAAAGCTTATCAGAATCAGATGAACATGACAATACAGGAATACCTGCAGCTTAGAGGACTGGAGATCGAAAAAGAAAAAATCGAGCTGGTAAGAGAAAAACAGAATGTTTCTATCATACTCGGACAGGGTATAACTCCGATGTACGGAGTAGGTAAATAGCCCGCTGTAATTGCTTTATACGCTTGTACAGCTTAGATTAATAGGTCTGATCCTGTAAGTATCGCATAAATTCTTTATAAATTCATTTAGGTCGAATTTTTCACCGTAACTTACTTCGATCCTGTTTTCAACAGTGTTTATTACCACTTTGGAGAACTGCTTTTTCTTCAGGCTTTCTTTTGATACCTGAGCTTCATATATACCTTCACCCGTTCTGATTATCGTGCATTTCAAATGAAATCTGTTAATGAACGATGTGTCTATCTTCTTATAACCGTCGGCAACACTGATCTCTATTATGTTTTTTATCTTATCCTGCCTGATTATCTCTCCAAAACCCTGCGCATGAACTTTAAAACCGTCTGTCAGGATTCCGCTTTGAATCATCCCGTTTATCAGCTCAACGCCTTCTTCTCCGCACAAAAAGACTGCCTCGTCAGCTCCGAGAAGATCCTGATTCTGAAATCTGTCCCTCATTTTAAACCGCAGGAACCGTTTTATATAATTTTCGCCCTTCGGAACAGACATAATTAGTGCCGATGTGAATACCGCTCCGGCGTATTTATCTGACAAGTCTCTGCATTTTGAATTCAGGATAACGGGAACAGATATTTCTATCCCTCTGTTATAGCCCGCCTGAATCTCTTTGAGCCTGTCAACGGTCAGACTGCCTCCTTTCTGATATATAACCGCAGCTTTTTTCTGATCCGGAGTAACGCATGCGCCGCAGACATTGCAGACCGCATTTCTGTCCTTTATGGTGCTGCAGGTCTTTGTATCGGTATAAGCTGACGATCTCTCCCCTGCCGATCTTAAAAATTCGGCGCTTATATTCGAATTGAAGTGCAGAAAATCCGGATTGTTATTAAGAAAAGAATCCGCATCGGCAGCAAGCTCACGCAGGTTTACTGTCAGCCTTTCATAAAACTTTTTGTCGATCGAACTGAAATAAATAAATCCCGTTTCTTCCAATGTTCTTTGTACCGCTTTGTAGAAGTCTAAAGAACTGTTCCTGAGAAGTATCTGCGAAACCCAGTATTCATAACCTGAGCTTGCCAGTCTGAACTCGAATCCTTCGACGGTCACTGCGGCTGATATCCCGCTGATTATTTTCTGAAGAGTGGTGACGGAATATGCTTTTTCTTTACCGAGCGGAGTACCCGGGAACCTGACCAGCGGTGTCAGAGAGAAAATTATTCTCGGTGCTCTCTGCCGGTTCTGCGACGATTCTTTAATGAACCTGATAAGACTTTTGAATTCAATGACGTCTTCTTCTGTTTCTCTCCCTGATGCTATCAGAAATATCTTGAGCGTGCGGATTGGCGAATTCAGCAGTGCATTGAGACTGCTTTCAAGCTCCTGCTCGTCTAAGTCCTTTGAAAAATAACTCCTCATTCTTCCAGAAATTCCTTCAAGACCGCATGTAATGCCCGTTTTGCCTGAGAACTGCAGTAATTTAAGGAACTCTGTCTTTAATGAAAGGACATCGAACCTCTGGCTCTTTAATGATACTATTCTGAACTGTTTATGAAGTTCTCCGAGCACTTCCTCGATCTTGGAATGAGCGTTGAAATTAAAACTGAACAGGCTGACTTCGTCAGAACCGTTTGATTTCCTCATCTCTTCCGCGGCTCTTATTATTTCTTCTGCATTCGCTTCGGAATACGGTTTCGACCTGTAGCTTTCATTGCAGAAAGAACAGAACCACGGGCATCCCCTGCTTATAACGATATTGGACGAATGAGGATCATCTTTGAACAGAAGGGGAACTCCCGCCGGCTGAATTTTGTCGTTATAGCCTGAAGATATTTCGTTTTTGATCCCGCTCTCCCCTTTGACCGGCGACGCAAGCGGGAACACATTAAAAAGCTTTTCAATAATCTCAGATTTCTTGCAGCCGGATATCTTCAGTTCTTTTATGAGAGAGAAAAATTTTCCGATCTGTTCAGGGTCATCTCCTGTATATATCAGATCTACAGGCGAATTTTTGTGCATAAGAAAATGGCAGTTCGCGCTGTTTGAACCACCCAGAATTATCAGAGGCTGATCTTCCCTGCCGATACGCATTGAATGATCCGTTTCAAATCCGCTTTCCCTAAGGAGAACTTCAATATTTAAAAGCTCCTGTACAAGCGAATTTGAGACCGCTATAACATCAAAACTTAACGGGTCGGCTTTCGTTTTTGTCGGAAGAAGAAGCGGGATACCGTTTTTTCTGAATATTTCTATGTCAGGGGGAGGCGGAAGATACGCCATATCCGCGAAACAATTCTCTATCCCCGTGATCAGTTTGTACAATAACGGATGAGTAAAAGACTGAGCGGTGTCTCTGTATGTTGAAAGCCTGCATATAAGAACTTTTAAGTCAGAGGAATCATACTTTGACTTGTCAAGCGTATTGAATTCATTCCCGCTGTAGTAAAGTCCGTTCCCGCTGAGTTTATCCGATAAAGTTTCAATTATTTCTTTATAATTCTTCATAACGGCTAAAAGTATTTATAAAAATCTAAAAAAGCGATAAAATAATGAAAAAAATTCTTTTTTTATGAGCTTTACTTACCTATATTCTTAAAGTGTACTAAAAATGAGGCAATGATGCATTACCTTAGCGAAGAACATGTGTTTTTATTCCTGATCCAGATATTCATTCTGCTGACTACCGCAAAAGTACTGGGAAGTATATTTCACAAGAAGGGAATGCCTTCACTTGCAGGCGAAATTCTCGCGGGGATCATTCTTGGTCCGACTCTATTCGGAAGATATTTCCCCGATCTGCACTCTAAGATATTTCCCAGTGATCTCATCCAGCAGAACATGCTTGAAACAGTTTCATGGGTCGGACTTCTGTACCTGCTCCTTGCGACCGGATTTGAAGTCAATCTCTCAAGCGCGGTAAAACAGGGTAATAAAGCTTTCGTAATAGCTATTGTCGGAATTACAGTACCGTTCGTCGCTACTTTTCTGACTTTTTTCTGGCTTCCGGATCTAGGAAAATATATAGGCCCTGCCTCAGATCAGCTTACCTTTACGCTTTTCATAGCTATTGCGGCGTCGATCGGAGCTCTGGCAGTTATTGCGAGAGTGCTTCATGATATGGAGATATTAAAATCGGATTTCGGACTCCTTACCCTTTCTGTTTTCATCGTTAATGACCTAATCGGATGGCTGATGTTCGCAGTTTATATAGGATTTGTATCGCAGAAAGGCAATCCTGACCTTCTTCCTGTATTCAGAACTCTCGGTCTTGCATTGCTTTTCGGGGCTGTCAGCCTTACTTTAGGCAGCAGGTTCGTCGGTTTTGCTACTAAAAAATTATATAAGATGGAACTTCCTCAGCCGGCAACTATTCTTACTTTCATTTCTCTTCTCGCTATATTGAGCGGGGCTGTGACCCAGTGGATAGGCGTACATGCCATAATCGGTTTTTTTATAGCGGGAATAATGGCCGGCAACACTCACGAGATATCAGAAAGATCGCGGGAAATTATTTCACAAATGGTTCATTCAGTATTTGTGCCTATATTTTTTGCATCGATCGCCCTGAAAGTCGATTTTATCAGCAATCTTGACCTGTTTATGACAACTGCTTTTACCGCTACGGCTGTACTCGGCAAATTTGGCGGAGCATGGCTCGGATCCAGACTTGTTAAAGTGGATAAAGAGGACTCACTATCCCTGGCTATAGCTTTTATTACCGGGGGTGCAATGGAGATAATTCTCGGACTGCTCGCGCTCGAGACCGGAATAATTTCTGAAATTACATTTGTAGCGCTTGTGTTCGGCGCAATACTGTCCTCCCTTCTTGTAGGACCGCTGCTTTCATGGTCTATCAGACATAGGATTTTATTAAACATCAGCGCTTATCTGATGAGAGACGGGATCATTCCCGAACTTCAGGGAACTACCAAAAATGATATTATTGCCGAGCTCTGTTCAAAAGTGACTCCCAAATTAACCGGACTGACCTGCGGTGAGATAAATACAACAGTTCTTGAAAGAGAAGAACTGATGGGCACAGGAATGGCCAGAGGGCTGGCGGTTCCTCACGCAAGGATCGACGGCTTAAAAAATCCCGTGATCGCATTCGGCAGATCTGCGCCCGGAGTTGACTGGGATTCCGCTGACGGGCTTCCCGCTCATTTTATATTCATGATCCTTCTTCCTGCAAAGGACGAAAGCAAACAGGTTCAGATACTGGCGGGTATCGCTAAAACGATTTCCGATCCCGTTTATTCTGAAAATCTTCTCCGAATGAACGATCAGGAAAGAATTTACCAGTCTCTAAAAAAACGGCTGAGAGAGAATTCTCAAAAGAGAAAGAGTTGATTAGTGCTAACAAAACGGCTTGAATACATAGATTTCATAAAAGGCTTTGGAATATTCCTCGTTGTGCTTGGTCATGCCACTCTTCCAAGATCGCCGTATATCTACTCTTTTCATGTTCCGCTGTTCTTTTTTATCTCGGGACACTTTTTTAAAGATAAGCCTGTTTTAGAAAATTTAAAATCCAAACTCAGAAGAATATATCTCCCCTTCGTAATTTTCAACGTGCTCACCTGGCTGTTCTTTTTAATTGTCGGTCTGTTAAAAGGAGTTCCGGCCGGTAAACAGAGTTACATTGATATATTTAGAACGATAGCTGGCATTGACAGTAGTGTGCCTCAGAACGGTCCTTTGTGGTTCCTTTTGTGTCTTTTTTCACTCTCTGTTATGTTCATGCTGATAAATCTGATTAAATCAGAATATTTACGGATGATCATCGTCCTTGCTTTATCCGTATCAGGATATTTTTTATCCCGCACGGTAACCGATATGCCGTTCAAGATTGAAACCGCCATGGTAATGGCTCTTTTTTTCTATGCTGGAAATGTTTTCGGAAGGTACGGTTTTTGTGAAAAGTTTAATAAATTATCAGCTGTAGCTGTTTTCAACATTTCCGTTCTGCTGAGTTATCTGAACTATGTCGTCAACAGATTTAATTTAAAATTGTCAGGCATAGAAAGGGTCAGCGTTCTCGAAAACAGTTACGGGAATGTTTTTCTGTTCTATTTATCTGCTTTCTGCGCGATAATATTTATCACTGTGATCTCGATAAAGATTGTCAGAATAGGCGCGGTTAATTACTTAGGTAAAAATTCTCTGATAATTTTATGCATACACTACCCGATCCTGCAGTATATAGAGCGTATCCATCCTGCTTTCCTAGGCAGTTCTATATACTTTGACATTATTTCAAGCCTGATCACAGTCATGTTGTGCGTACCGGCAATATATCTGGCGTCAAAATTTAAAACTTGATTTTAAAGCATGTTTTAAATATCTTATTCTAATAAATTCTATCTAAAATAGAGGTGCTGCAATGGGACTAATGGACAAGATCATAAACAAGGCTAAAAACGAGTTCATAGACATTATCGAATGGCTCGATCAGACCAACAACACTTTGGCTTACCGTTTCGAAAGATATCAGAATGAGATCAAGAACGGAGCGAAACTCACGGTCAGGGAAGGCCAGATGGCCGTTTTCGTGAACGAAGGACAGATAGCGGATGTATTTAAACCCGGAATGTACACGCTTACTACTGAAAACCTGCCGATACTGGCTACGTTAAAAGGCTGGAAATACGGCTTTAACAGCCCGTTCAAGGCTGAAGTATATTTTCTAAGCACAAGAAACATTACTGACCAGAAATGGGGAACAAAAAATGCAGTGATGCTTTCGGACAACAGGTTCGGAATGATCGAGATAAGGGCCTTCGGAACTTATGTAATGAGGGTCAAGGACGGTCCTGCCTTTATACGAGAGATCGTCGGAACGGACGGAAATTTTACGACAGAGAAGATCAATGAACAGCTGAAAAGCCTTATCGTCGCAAGATTTACAGATGCTGTCGGCGAAGCTAATTTGCCGATCGAGAAATATGCGGCGGACATAAACGAAACTTCCGATGTTGTTTTCAAGATTATATCTCCGGAATTTGAAAAGTACGGAATTGAGATAACAAAATTTATAATCGAGAACATTTCAATGCCTGATGAGATCAAAAAGGAGATATTCGAACTTTCCAGGCTAGACAAGATCGATCTTGATAAATTTACTAAACTTAAAACAGCAAAAGCTATTGAAGTGGCAGCTGCGAATGAAAGCGGAACCGCCGGCGCCGGAATGGGAATGGGTATGGGATTCGCCATGGCTAATCAGATGGGACAGGCTATGTCAAACAATACAAACCGTACAAATTCGCCTGCTTCACCGCCTCCGGTACCTCCCGCACTTCAGTTTTTTATTGTATTCAATGGCGCACAGGACGGTCCGTATGATATGTCTGCTTTAAAAAATCTCGTAATGCAGAAAAAACTCCAAAAAGATACTCTGGTATGGCGCGAAGGAATGTCTGCATGGACTGCGGCTAAAGATGTTCCTGAATTAAATACCGTCCTAATCAGCGTACCTCCTCCGATACCGGGTGTATAAATGGAAAATCCGGATAACGGCAATAATCAGGGAAGCATGTTCGCCTGCACCAACTGCGGAGCCGAACTAAAATATAAACCCGGAACCACCAGGATCAGATGCGATTACTGCGATACCGAAAACGAGATTCCGCAGATCGAAGTTAAAATCGAAGAACTCGATTTTAACGGTTATCTTGATAAGAGTTCGGAATCTTCCGATAAGGTGACCGTTCATCTCGTAAAGTGCGAACAGTGCGGAGCTTCTTCTTCAGTAGATCCCAATATCAGATCCGAATACTGCCCATACTGCTCAGCCCCGCTTATAATAAGTTCCGCACATGACGAACTGATGCTGCAGCCTAAATATATTCTGCCGTTTAAGCTGGATAAAAATGAAGCCCAGAGACTGTTCACCAACTGGATAAACAAACTCTGGTTCGCTCCCAACAAGCTTAAAAAGGCGACTTTGAATTTTGAACACTTTAAGGGTGTTTACATTCCATACTGGACATACGACTCGGATACTGAATCGTATTATACCGGACAGAGAGGAACATATTATTATGTTACCGAAACATACTCGACAACCGTGAATGGTAAATCAGTAATGAAAACCAGGCAGGTAAGAAAAACCCGCTGGACTTCGGTGACCGGGCAGGTATCAGTAAACTTCGACGATGTGCTTATTGTGGCCTCACGGTCTCTTCCCGATGAATATGTATATGCTTTGGAACCTTGGGATCTGAATAATCTTGCACCCTATGATTCAAAATATCTTAGCGGATTCGTAACAGAAAAGTATCAGATCGGACTGAAGGAAGGATTCGAACCCGCCAAAGTAAAAATGGACAGTGCGATCCGGGAAAATATAAGAATAGACATAGGCGGGGATGACCAGAGAATTCTGCAGGTAAGCACAGATTATAAGAACATAACATTTAAGCACATTCTGCTTCCCGTTTATGTCAGTGCTTACAGATATGGCGGAAAGCTGTTCAGGTTCCTTGTCAATGCCCGGACCGGCGAAGTTCAGGGAGAAAGACCATTAAGCTGGCAGAAGATCGCGCTGGCGGCCGCCGCCGGAATTCTGATAATCGGAACAATCATTTATTTCACTTATAACGGTTGATAGCTATTGACTTTGGCATTGCCTTATCTTAAATTTTATTAACGATTAATCTAATTACAAGGAGAACCAAATGACAGCCAACGAAACAGATAAAGTAAAACCGATCACAGAAAAATGCGAAGAAAAAATGAAAAAAGCGATTGAGCATCTTAAACATGAATTCGAAAGAATAAAAGCAGGAAAAGCGAATGCGCATACTCTGGATCCGGTTAAAGTCGAATCGTACGGAGCTCTAGTACCGTTAAATCAGGTGGCAAATATAGCGATACCGGAACCGAGATCCATCGTAGTTACGCCTTGGGATAAAACACAGCTTAAGAACATTGAAAAAGGTATAATAAATGCTAATCTCGGATTCAATCCGATGAACGACGGCAACGTGGTGAGAATTCAGATACCTGCACTGACCGAAGAAACAAGAAAAGAACTGGTTAAAAATGTCAAAAAGGAAGGCGAAAACACAAAGATAACTATAAGAACCAGCAGAAAAGACGCCAATACTGAGCTTGATAAACTTACAAAAGAACACGTAAGCGAGAATCTGATCGATATCGAAAAGGATCATGTTCAGAAACTTACTGACAAATATATAAAAGATGTTGATCTTTTGATCACGGCAAAAGAAAAAGAGATCATGACCATATAACAAGCGGAGTGTAATGAACGATCTTAAAATACGAATAATCGAAAAACTCAACGGCGCCTATCCTTCAATAAAAGAAGCTTTAGGCGTCAGTTCTTTTGAAAACCCTAAAAATCCTGACCACGGAGATATATCTTTACCCTGCTTCAAATTCTCGTCCCTGCTGAAGAAATCACCTAATTTCATAGCTGAAGAATTTCGAACCGTTTTTTTTAACGACAGCTCTTTCGAGAGCGTTTCAAATATCAACGGTTATCTGAATTTCAAATACGATAAGAGAACCTACATATCTTTCGTTCTGGAAAAGTATGCTTCCGGATCTTTTTTCAATAAGATGAAAGAAACAGGCCGCGGCAAAACCGTGGTCATTGATTATTCACACCCGAATGTCGCTAAGAATATGGGCATTCACAATCTCAGATCAACGATCATCGGACAGTCAATCTACAACATTTATAATTTTCTGGGTTACAGAACCGTAGGAGTAAACCATCTCGGGGACTGGGGAACCCAGTTCGGAAAGCTGATGTGGGCGCTTGAGCAGTGGTCATCATTCGGAGAAGTAGAAGAAAAAGGTATTCTATTTCTGAACGAGATGTATGTAAGGTTTCATACAGAGGCAGAGGTTCATCCGGAATACGAAGAACATGCCCGGGTCTGGTTCAAAAAACTTGAAGACGGCGATGAAACAGCCTTAAAATGGTGGAAGCTGTTCATTAAAGTTTCTATGGATGCGTACAACGGTATCTACATCCGCCTGAATGTAAAATTTGACCATATTACAGGTGAATCATTCTATATCCCGTTTCTTGAAGATACAGTAAAAAAACTTGAGAATAAAAATCTTACAGAGATCAGCGAAGGCGCGCTTGTCGTCAAATTTGAAGATACCGACAATATGCCTCCCTGCCTGTTGAAAAAATCTGACGGAGCTACGCTCTATGCGACACGGGATATCGCCGCCGCAATGTACAGGCTTACCGAATTCGATCCTTACCGCATCCTGTATGTGACAGATGTGGCTCAGGAACTTCATTTTGCACAGGTTTTTAAAGTAATGGAAATGTTCGATCCGGGATCAAAGGGAAAATTCTGCCACATTAAATTCGGAAGATTGAGTTTTCCGAATGTTCAGATGTCAACAAGGAAAGGCAATATTGTTCCTCTCAGCGAAGTTCTTGACCGGGCAAGGGACAAAGTCATTGGTATAATCGAAGAACGTAACGCGGATATAGCCGATAAATTTACGACTGCGGATAAAATTGGAATTGGCGCAGTGATATTTAATGACCTTTCGGTATCAAGGATAAAAAATATCGAATTCGACTGGGATAAAACACTGTCATTTGACGGTGAAACAGGTCCGCATATTCAATACTCGTATGTAAGGCTCCTGAATATTCTCGAGAAAGCAGGACTTATCAGCGGAAAGTACGATACCGCACTTCTTGAAGATGAGTTTTCTTATGAGCTGATAAGATGTATCGACAGATTTGAAAGTAAAGTTCTGCAGGCTTGTGATGAAAACGAACCTTCTGTGATCTCCAACTACCTGATCGAGTTGTCAAAATGCTTCAACAGATTCTACCAGAACAACAGGGTTGTTGGCGAGAACGCAGATATTTTAAACTCCCGGGCATTTTTGATCTCCACGCTGAGAACCGTTTACGGACGATGCATGGAACTGCTCGGAATACCGCAAATCGAAAAAATGTAGGATACTATCTTGGAAAGCCCGGAACTTAACACAATAGACAACAAGTACAATGTAATCAGAAAGCTCGGTAAAGGCGGTTCCAGCACGGTTTATCTGGTAGAGGATTACAACGGAAGCAAACTCGCGCTTAAACTTCTTAACAGACATTCTACCCAGAAAAAGATCCAGCGTCTGAAAAACGAATTCAGGCTGATGTGCTCTTTAAACCATAAGAATATAGCAAAAGTTTACGACTTCGGCTATGATCCCGATCTCGGAAATTATTATTTTACTCTTGAGTACATACCAGACGGGAATTACATCACATTCAATCAGCTTTACAATTCAAAAGAGATGAAACTGGAATCTTTTTACCAGCTCCTAAGCGGGCTCAGCTATCTCCATTCGAACAACTTCATCCATTACGATATTTCCCCCAACAATGTACTCGTCAAAAAGGAATTTGACGGTTTTACGGTAAAGATCACGGATTTCGGACTGACAACTCAGTTCGACACGCCCAATTTTAACTACGCAGGAACTCTTAATTACATGTCTCCCGAGATGATCAAGGGAATGAGCACGATAGATTCGAGAAGCGATCTTTTCTCCGCGGGACTTCTGCTTGCCAATCTTCTCAATTCAGAATTCGTTTACACTCCGTCTTCAACAATACACGAGTATTTCGATAAAAGGGTCAAATTCGACGAATCCATCCTTCTTGAAAAATTAAACAAAATAGAGGATCACGATTTTAAAGTCTTTCTAAGAAAGCTTCTCGATGTTGAGCCTGTGGCAAGATATAAATCGGCGAACGAAGCGATCGAAGCCATGAACAGCATTTTCCATAAAGAATTCGGCGTAATAGCATCCTACGATACAAAATCGACTTTCTCGGATACAACGATCTTCAGAGAAAATGAATATAAAACAATACTGTCAGTTTTTAACTCTTCAAAAGAAAAATCAGGTAAAAGACCTTTTATAGTGATCTCGGGAGAATCGGGTTCCGGCAAAAAAAAGCTTGTGGACGAATTCAAGATCCACTGTCAGCTTACGAACCATGATTTCTACAAGATTGATTTTCTTGAGAAACCTAAAAGCGATAACCTTGAACCATTCAAAAATCTCATTATGTCAGTCGGTAAAATAGTAAGGAACGGTCAGCCGAACACGCTTGTGATAGACAGGCTGTTCTATGCGACAGACGAGATAAAGCCTTCCGAAATCCCGGAACTAAAAGAGGTCTCAAAAAAATTCCTTAACGATGTTTCTCCGAATAATCTGCTGGTTATCGCGCTGAACAATATAGAATATGCGGACAAATACTCTCTTGATTTTATTAATTTTATGCTGGCAAACTTCTACAAAGAAGTAAATCTGTTCTTTATCTGTACAATTAATCCGAGGAAGATCAAAAACAACAGAAAAGCACTTTATAACATCCTTAGTGCACCTAATGAAGACAGAGTAACGGTAAATGTGCCTAATCTAACTCTTGAGCAGATAAAAAAGATCGTTAACACATATTTCTCTAACCTCAAAGATATTCCCGAGTTCTTTTATTCTAAGCTGCAGAATGTTACGGGCAACAGCATAAAGCGCTTGATTGATATACTAAAGCTGCTATACGCGAACAACATAATAATAAGAACATACAGCGGATACTCCTATCAGGCTTCATCCAAATATGAAACGCTTCTGAACGATTTTATAAGTAAAGAAATCGATTTTAAACCGGACCGACTGTCTCCGGAAGAACTTTCAGTGCTTAAAGTACTGTCTGTATCGCTCGTGCCGCTTACTTATGAAAATATTTCCGGAATAACCGACCTTGGTATAGGAATAGTAAAAGATACTATCGACAATCTCTATGAGAACTATTTCATAAAGACCCACAGCGAAAATCCATACTCATTCTCTATTACGGAGGATCTGCTCAAAAGAATGGTGCTGAAAGTTTCCAGCGAAGATGAGCTTAAACACCTTCACAGAAAGATCTCAGCGCTTGTACTCAACAATGTCGATCAGAAAGATACCACCAGAAGGCTTTACAGGTTCATTCACAACCTTGCCGGCCACAACGTTGATTCTGATCTTCTTGATAAGATCGAGATCGTTAAGAACGGTCTGCTCAAAACAAGGGACATTTCGAACCTGATCGATTTTTATCAGACCATTATATATAAAGTTACCATACCTGACAAGATCAGGCTTCAGCTGCTTTACGAGGTCATCTACCTCATATTCAAACATTTGGTGCCTGAATCCAATCAGCATTTTATTGAAGAATACCGTAGCGTGCTGTCAAGATACAGCATCCCGGCTTCTTTCGATTTTGAAACCGATGCGGTAAATCTGATCAGCCTGAACTTCGCCGAGAATTTCGATCAGGCTATAGAACTGATCGAGAAGAATAAAAAACATCTTGAGGATAAGAATAAAAGGATTGTTATGATCGACCTGATGGTGTATGTAATGCATCAGGCTTACAACCACAGAAAAGAGTATAACTATCTTGATGAGCTTCTAAATTACACATCAAATATTCCGTCGCTTAAAACAGTTAATTCATACCTTTGCATGTATGACATATACAACCGGAGAGCCGAGAGTTTAAGAAATGACCCGAAAAAATTCGAGAATCTCCTTCTTGAGATATTCAACCAGCTGAAAAATTCCGATGACAAGGTCTATGCGGCAAGAGCATACCTGATCATGTGCTTCCATTATGAGAAATTAGACTATTCCGACTATATCGAAAGATTTTTTCAGAAAACTTTCGAGTTCTGCCATGAGAACAGATTCCCAGTCTTCCTTTTCTTTACGCGGAACGCGTACTCGACATATCTTGAAAAACACAATATGCTCAGAAAGGCTGTTGAAGAGGCCAATAAAGCTTTCGTGTTCGATGTGAATTACAGCTTTTTATTCAGTATAATCAGCCTGATCGAGCACAGATCCAAGATCAGGATCAAGCTCGAGGACCCTATTCAGGAAATAATCAACGACCTTGTTATGCTTATTAACATTGAGACAGGCATCCGGAGCAGTATTTCCACTGTTTATCAGAATATAATTGATCTTTATTACGAAGCCGGGAAATTTAATGACAAGATGGAGTATCTGACAGCTTACATAATCTCTATGAACAACTCTAAAAATGGAGAAGACACAGAAAGCTTGTCCTTCTACATAAGATCTTTACTGAAAAATAATACGATAAACGAGATTTTCGAATACACGCGCCAGTATTTTGGAGAGCTGTGCATAACAGAAGACAGATTCCTGGACCTTATCTATAAAACCAGGGAGGAGATGCAGTCTGGAACCGGTGTTAAGGAAGATGTGCTTTCAAATGACCTTCTGATAGACATTATCAACCGGATAACTGACGGCAAACCTGTTGACTTTGATCATGTTTATGCTTTGATGGAAAACTACGACAAGAACGCTCCTCTTTTCAACAGAACCAATCTTTTCCTGTCCCTTAACTTCAATAAAGATTACTCGAATACTGTCAGCCAGTTTCTGCAGGATATAATCCTTCTTTACGGAAAAGGATATTCCAATCTCGCCCAAAAGTATTCGACAGCTATGGCTAAATATCTGTTCTACATTAAACAGGATAACAATTCGTTCCTTCTATTTACAAAACTGTCTCTCAAGATAAACGGTGAAATATATGCCAATTCTCCCCAGAACATTAAAAACTCCATAATGAAAGACGCCGACATAAAGCTGCTTAAGGACATCGTAAACAATCTGAAAATGCGGTTCAAGAAATGACCCTCAGAAAAATAGATACCATCGTTATTCACTGCAGCGCGACCGAATACGGGAACAGGACGATTTTAAAACGATGGCACAAAAAGCGGGGCTGGGATGATGTCGGGTATCATTTTATTATACTTAATGCGTACCCTTTAAAAAAATCATGGCATGAAAAAAGGCCTGATTTCTTTTCCGACGGAAAGATCGAGAAAGGTCGCCCGGTTGAAGTTCAAGGCGCTCACGTCAGGCTTCATAACGAAAACACTATAGGGATCTGCCTTGTCGGAGACAGAAATTTTACTTATAATCAGTTCGCCTCATTAAAAAAGCTCGTAAATACCCTGAAGCTTAAATTCGCGATAAATTCGATCAAGGGTCATTACGAATTCGATACTGCTGCGGAACAGGGTAAAACATGTCCGAATATAAATATGGATTTGCTACGGAAACTGCTTACGGACCATAACTGATGCCGGAGTTTCTGATATTGTGAACTATCCCGCCTATTTCCCCGATAGTAAAAGCATTCTCAACCCGGTAACTTCCTATTGAAATCCGCCTTAAGTTTTTAAGATGCGCATAAGTACCCAGCTTTTCGCCGATATCATCGGCCAGAGTTCTGATGTAAGTTCCTTTGGAACAATTAACCAGTATCCTGACCCTATCCTTTTCAATTTCTAAAACATCTAACGAATGGATCGTTATCTTCCTGGGCTCTCTCTCGATCTCTATGCCTTTTCTCGCTGATTCGTACAGCCGCTTTCCGTCTTTTTTAATAGCCGAAAACATAGGCGGAAGCTGAAGCTGTTCTCCGGAAAAACCCATAACAGCCGATACGATATCTTCTTTGCCCACTTTCTTGTCGGAAGTCGCAGTCACTGTGCCTGTAGGATCAAATGTGTCGGTCCGTTCACCAAGTTTTAATTCTGCTTCGTACAACTTATCCGAGCCTGTTAACTCTTCCTGTATCTTTGTAGCTTTACCTACCAGCAAAAGAAGAAGACCTGTAGCAAAAGGATCCAGAGTCCCGGCATGACCTATTTTTTTTGTGCGCAGAATGTTTCTTAGTTTAGCTACCACATCGAAACTTGTCCAGCCTGCTTCTTTATCTATGAGCATGACAAACCCGTCTGCGCTCAATTCCTGCGGTAAATTATTTTTATCAATTATCTGAATTTCATTTCCTATAATATTTTAAGCATTTTTCCCTCAGGTCTTTGAGCAGTCCGTTCCTCAATTCTTCGTATGAACCGTAGAATTTTATCCCTGCCGCGTTCTTGTGCCCGCCGCCATTCCATCCCTCAGAAAATTCGCTGACATTGAAATCCCCTTTCGACCTGATGCTTATCTTATAAAAATCATGGCCGTTCTTTCTTACGAAAATCGATACTTCAGCTTCTTCGATCGAACTGAGTATCATAAGAACAGGCTCATTTTCCAGGAGCGGATTTTTTTCCTGATCATTATAAGCTAATGCAAGTTTTTCATCTCTGAACAGCTCTATTTTGGATGCGATCTCGCTTACTTTTACAGTTTCAGAAAAACTCAGCCTCATAAATATCCTGTCCGTCAGATCTGCCAGATTTGAACCGTAAGACATAAATTCCAAAACGTTTCTTACTGTCCTGACATTAGTATTTTCAAATCTTAACCCGCCTGTATCAGACAAAAGCCCGCTTAAAAGGGCGTCAGATACGCTTCTGCTTATTGAAAAACCGCTGCCCTTTAAGATCTCGTGAACCAGTTCCGACGCAGATGCCGCTTTGCTGTCAACATAATTCAGGCTGCCGAACATTTCGTTGGTAGGATGATGGTCAATGTTTAATATCTCTGCGTCCTCTGCTATTATATTCGATACTTTCCCTATTCTGTCGAATTTCGCGGTATCGAGAATGATCACATTTTTGTATTTTCCGCCGCCCGGTTCATCAGAGTATTTTATATAGGGGGATTTATTCTCTTCTAATAAGAATGCGAACCTTTCGACAAATCTGTCCTCGTTTACTATAACTGCTTTTTTCCCGTTTTCCGTTAATGCCAGATACATGCCTATGCAGGCGCCCAGATTATCTCCGTCCGGAGCGTGGTGGGCAGTGATCAGAAAGTCATCTTTTTCTTTTAAAAAATCACCAATCGCTTCTGCCTGTTCTTTATTTGCCATAATGATTTCCTCTCCCCAAAGAAAAAGCGACATTTAAGTCGCTTCCTCATCTTTTTTGATCGAATTCAGCAGTGCTTCGATCCTGAATACATTTTCTAGCGTATCATCATAGAAGAACCTTAATTCAGGAACTATCCTAAGGCTTAAGTACTTTGGTATCTTCATTCTTATGCTCTTATTGTTCAATCTGAAAAGTTTCTCGATTTCTTCAAGCTCGGTTTTTGAAGTTCTTATCGAAGTGAAATAAATATTGGCTACAGAAAGATCCGGGCTCATTTTAATATGATTGATCGAGGCGAATTTCAGTTCTTCGACATTTATATCGTTAAAAATTATCTTAGAAATGGTTTTCTTTAATTCCGAGGATATTCTGTTCATTCTTTTCGAGCCTGTCATCAGTCAAGTTTCCTCTGTGTTTCTTTGTATTCAAATACTTCGATAATATCGTTTTCTTTAAAGTCATTGAAATTATCAATTCCGATACCGCATTCAAATCCGGACGCAACTTCTTTGGCATCGTCTTTCATCCTCTTCAGCGAAGTCAGTTTTCCCTGATAAACCTCTATTCCTTCTCTGATCACTTTGAGCATAGCGTTCCTGATCACTTTTCCCGACTGAACGTATGAGCCTGCGATCGTTCCGAGCTTCGGAACTTTGAAAATCTGGCGGACTTCCGCCGTCCCAAGAAGTTCTTCTGTTATCAATGGTTTAAGCATACCTTCAAGAGCGTTCTTAACATCCTGGAACAGATCGTAAATAATGCTGTATATCCTGATCTCGACTTTCTTCTGCTGGGCAAGATCTTTTGCTTTCAGGTTCGGCCTTACATGGAATCCGAGAATTATCGCGCCTGATGCCTCAGCAAGAAGAACATCTCCTTCAGTTATAGCCCCTACGCCCTTAGATAGAATTTTTACTCCCACTTCGCTGCTCGAAACTTTCATCAGTGTATCGCTTATAGCTTCGACAGAACCGTCTGCATCGCCTTTTATTATAAGATTCAGCGTTTGAACATCTCCAAGTTTGATCTGCTCGGATACGTTATCAAGCGTAATTATACTTACCTTATGCCTTGATTGAGCTCTGTTGATCTGCTCTCTTCTTCCGGCTATCATTTTTGCTTTTTGCTCGTTGTCAACGACAATGAACGAATCACCCGCGTTTGGTGATCCCGAGAAACCGAGCACCAGAACCGGATAAGCCGGTTTAGCCTCGAAAACATTCTCTCTTCTTTCATTCAGCATCGCTCTTACTTTTCCGTAAGTCTGACCGCAGACGAAAGTATCCCCGATCTTCAAAGTTCCTTTCTGAACAAGTATCGTCGAAACGGCTCCGAATCCTTTGTCAAGTTTTGATTCGATCACAGTTCCGATCGCCTGACAGAATGGGTTTGCTTTTAATTCAAGCATATCCGCTTCTAATAAGATCGCATCAAGAAGCGCTTCGATTCCCAATCCTGTTTTTGCGGATATCTCAACCGACTGATATTTACCGCCCCACTGCTCGACAAGAATATTTCTCTGTGACAGCTGGGTTCTTATTTTTTCGGCATCGGCACTTGATTTATCCATTTTGTTTATTGCGAATATAAGCGGTACTTCTGCGAGAAGCGCATGGTCAATAGCCTCGTTCGTCTGGGCATTGACTCTGTCATCCGCGGCTATGACTATAATAACTATATCGGTTATCTTCGCCCCTCTTGATCTCATAGCCGTAAAAGCCTCGTGTCCGGGAGTGTCAAGGAAAGTAAGGTTTTTATCTTTATAATCTACTACATAGGCTCCGATGTGCTGGGTTATACCGCCGGATTCTCCCGCAACTACCTTTGTATTCCTGATATAGTCAAGCAGAGATGTTTTTCCGTGATCGACATGCCCCATAATCGTTATAATAGGATTTTTCTCTCTCAGAAGGCTTGGGTCTTCATGCTCATCCTCGTAGAAGAAGTCATCATCATACTCACTCTCGAATTCAACATCGGTATCGAATTCAGCCGCAATAAGCTCGATCTTTTCCTTGTCAAGTCTCTGATTGATCGTAACCATCAGACCCATCGAAAAACATTTGGAAATAATATCTGTTACAGATACGCCTATTTTATTCGCAAGTTCTGAAGTTGAGATAAATTCGGAAACGTTTATAACATTTACTTCAATTTCCACTTCAGTTCCGTCAGCCTGAGCTTTTCTTTTCTTCCTTTTCTTAAAAGATTTAGCTGTGTCTGCGCTCATTTTGCTG